>DEPV01000010.1 GCA_002358955.1 Erysipelothrix sp. UBA3383
GGTATTAAGACTGCTGAAGTCATCATACAACACCGTACTGAGAATCAACTGTTTCAAAAACTAGAGGACATCATGCTTGTTAAAGGAATAGGTAAAAGAAAGTATGAAGTAATGTTAGATCGTATATGCTTGTAATCTATTTTCTGTTTGATTTTCTTAATAATCTGCCTGCACAGATTATTCTTGTGTTACTCTCTTTTATAATTCTTAAACGCCATCACCATATCATTGTAATGTTGCTCATTATTGGGAGTATATTTATCGGTATAGAATCCTATCATGTTAAACCTGCTGCGATGACAGTTCGAGTCATTCATCCAAACTACACTATTGTAGGAAAGGGTTCATCCAATATCGTTATATGGGATTATTACCCGGGCAATTTGAACGATATAGTCTTACTTAATGGATACCTAGAACAAAGAGATAGAGGGAGTTTTGAAGCTGTTAATCGAATTGCATATCAGATGTCAAAAGCAAATATTACAACTGTGAAGCAAGGGCAAGGGCTTCGTAGTAAGCTGTGGAACTTATACAAAGATAAACCCATGGTTCAAGCATTGTTATTTAACCAAAGTATTGAAGGATTACCGATGTTAAGTAGCTTATCACTTCAGGTATCAGGGAGTCTTTTAATTCTACTTGCTGTATTTAGAAAGTATCTGGATGAAACATCAAGTCGATATGTATCCATGGTCTATTGTGTACTTTATATTATGCTTTTTGGTCTAGCATTTTCATTGCTACGCATCGCATTACAAAAGTTTATTAAAAGTGAGTATGTTCCTTATATATTACTCTTACTGTATCCTGGTACATCGCTCAGTTTCCACTTTCTATTTCCATATCTGAAAGTCTTATTGGATCATTGTAGCATTCATTTTAAAAAGATATCTTTTAAAGCATTGATTCCAATATTAAGTCTTGTCTCCAGTTATTCGTTCAGTGTTGTAGAGTATCTCATGTATCCGCTATTCAAAATTATGAGTGGCATATTCTTATGGATGCTATTGCTGATCCCGTTTTCATCAGGATTCATTCAAGTGATTTTAAATGGGCTTATAAATTTGTTAAACTTACCCATCATGAATGTATTTATGATAGTGGGGAAACCATCATCAATATTACTGTTCTTAGTTTTAGTACTTTACTATTATCAAAACATGCGCAGTGCATATATAACGCTTATCATCACTTTAGTACTCATGCTATTTCCATTACGAACTCAAGTTGTCTATATTGATGTTGGACAGGGTGATGCTACTTTAATACAAACGGTATTCAATCAAAGAAACATATTGATTGATACAGGTAAGGCAAATCAATATAAGAATCTAAAAAGAAGTTTAAACAAGTATGGAGTTAAAACCATCGATGAGATAATCATCACCCACGATGATGAAGATCACAGTGGTGGTCTTGAATCTGTATTAAAAGATTTTAAAGTGAAGCACGTAGCTTATGAGTTAAGTGATGTTAAGTATCTTCAAACCTATGATCTGAATAAAGAATATGGCGATATTAATGCGGATAGTCTTATTACATCACTCAGTATTAAAAGCAAATTGATGCTATTTACAGGTGATGCTGGGGTTCAACAAGAACGTGACTTGCTCAAGCATTATCCAAGTCTTATGGTTGATATTATGAAACTGGGACATCATGGCTCCAACACATCAACAGATGCTGATTTCATCAAGAAGATAGAAGCCAAGGTGGCTATTGCATCAGCAAATCCCAGAATCTATAAGCATCCACACATTGATGTACGTAAAACTTTATTTAAACAAAGGGTGAATTTACTTGAAACAGACAAAGAAGGGGATATCCGTGTGATATTTACAATCCTTTTTGATTTTATACATACAGAAGGGTTAGGCTTTGCTATAATATGAGCGGTGATAGTATGGTAGATGTAATTTTTGGAACCGATCGGTTTCTTGTCAAAAAACAAATTGAATCGATAGAGCGCCAAATCAAAAAAGACTATGGCGATTTTGAATATCTTTCATTCAACAGCTCTGATTCTGATTTCAGATTGGATCAGGTCTATGAAAGTGTCATGACACTTTCTCTTTTTGGTGAACGTAAATTAGTGGTCTTCTTTATCGATAATGATAAAGACCTTGCTAAACTTGATGAAGCAATGCTTTTTGAACTACTACAAACCAAACAGTTTGAAATCAATTTAGTCTTTGTTATGGATAAAAAACCTCTAGCAAAAACTAAGGTTCGTAAAATTATTGACACCCATACTAAAGTACATGATATTAAAAAGGCGAGTGGTGATGAAGTAGGACGTTTTGTTAAAGAACGCATGCAACACTATAATGTCCAGATGGACAATATGGCACAAAGACTCTTCATTCAACGCATACAAAACGATTTGGTGCGTGCTGAGGTCGAATTACAAAAATTAAGTGTCCTGGATGGTGTTGTTACTTTAAGCCATGTGGAAAGCTTAGTAAGCCAATCCTTTGATGATGCTCAGTTTGCACTGAGCAATGCATTAATGGATCGTAATCTGAAAGAAGCATTCGCTGTATACCACCGACTGCTTGAAAACAAGATGGATCCTTTAGCACTTCTGGGTATGGTAGCATCGAGTCTACGTGGTGTATATCAAGTGATGGTGCTAGCGGGCGAAGGGTTTCAAGCTCAATCCATTGCTGATATCAGTGGTATGAGCATTGGCCAAGTACGCTTTGTGCAACGATCACAACGTAGAAACCCCAAAGAAGTTTTGAATCTATTAAATGAATTGGCAGATCTTGACCAAAAGGCTAAACTGGGCCTAATTGATCGTCATCTTAGCTTTGAGATGTTCATGCTTCGTCTTAAGTAAATTAGTAAAAAAAATAAGTCCCAAGGGACTTA
>DEPV01000046.1 GCA_002358955.1 Erysipelothrix sp. UBA3383
AAAATTGTACGAATGAGCTTCTTAAATTTTACATCTTTTTGATGAACAACAACTGCTAAGAATATCCCAAGTGATACTTGTAGAATCGTCGCACACAGCGTCCATACAACAGTCCATCCCAATACATCGATGAATGTTGAACGCCATATATCAACCGTAAATATATTCTTAAACGTTTCCAAACCAACCCAAGATACAAGTTTAGCGGGTGGTGAGTTATATAAGTTGTAGTTCGTAAACGCTAATGCGAAACTGAATAGAATTGGAAATACAACTGTGAAAATTAACATGATTAACGATGGACCACTGATGAGATAAGGATATCCTTGACTCACAAGATTTTTTAGGTCTTGTCTGATCGTATATAACTGATGTCCTTCATCGCGTTTAGCACCGTTTTTGTAAGCATCTACGATGTTCCCAATAAATAACAGAGCACCGATGGCTAAAATAATAAGTGATAAAGCTCCCCTTGCAAGTAAGAAAATTGAGTTATCACGAGGAAGCGTTGTTCCTAGTGTTACAATCCCCCATAAACCAACTGAGATAAATGAAGCAAATAAGAGTACGTATGATAATGCAATCATCATAAATAAGATCCCTTTAATAATTTGCTTGTTATAGAGTTGACCCAATCCAGGTATTACTGATAGAATTCCGGCTTTTTTACTGTGTTTCATTATTACACCCCTTTATTAATTACAAACTCACCAGTGAATGATGAGTTTGTTTTTCTGATTAGTTAGAATGATTTGCTGCTATTTGACTCTTAATGAGTTCTACTGCTTGTTCTAATGCTGTTTTAACATCTGAACCTGTTGCAATTGTTTGAAGTGCTGAATCAACTGGCGTCCAAACTTCATTCATTTCAGGAATGCTTGGTGTTAACTCTGAGTATTGTGATTGCTCTGCTACTGCTTTAGCAACAGGATCTGCAGCAACTGCTGGATCATCTACAAGTACTTTAAGAGCTGGTACTTCATTTGTTTTCTCGAAACGAACTTTTGAGTTCTCTTCGTTCGCAATGAACTTAACAAATTCTTCTGCTAGTTCACTATTCTTAGAATATGAACTTACGTTATAACTCTTCACACCAACGAATGCGCTCATGTGTTCCCCTGAGTCTAACTTAGGTAATGCTACAACACCATAGTCGATTCCAGCTTCCTTGAACGGGTTAGCGTTCCATGGGCCTGAAATAACTGCCGCTGCTTTTCCTTCACTGAATAGTGTATCAAGAACTGTGATTCCTTGTTCTCCGATAATTCCAGCTGGGAATATTTCATTAGTATAGAATTCTTGCATTCTTGTAGCAGCTTCGATTACACCGCTAGTAGCAAGACCGATATCATCTATGTTGAATGAACCATCTGCATTTTCACCGAAGATATATCCACCACTTGCACTGAATACACTTTGTGCATAATAGATTTGATCCCATAGTGTTAAGAAACCGTATTGTCCATCTCCAACAACTTTTTCTGAGAAATCATACCATTCGTTTAATGTTTCAGGTAGATTCGCCTCATCAACTAAGTCCTTGTTATAGTACATAACAATTGTTTCAACTGCTTTTGGTAAACCATATACTTCGCCAGCTACAGTTTGAGATTCAAGTGCAACATCTGTAAATGCATCTTTTTCAGCATCTGTCAGAGTCATTTTATGTAAGAGACCTTCAAGTACTAATGTACCGATTTGATCTCCAGGAATTGTGATCACGTCAGGACCAATGCCCGCAGGACCATCAAGTCTTAAGTCTTCGTTTTGTTTAGCATAAGCTTTTTCAACAACTTGGACTTTAACATCATGCAGTTCTTCGAACTTAGCAACTGCTTCTTCGATACCATTTGTTTTCTCGATATCTTCCCAAACTAGTAAATCGTAATCCTTATTCGTTGAACCACTTCCTGATCCTTCACCATCTTTAGGTGCACACCCAGTAAGTACTAAAGCAAATACTGTAAATAAAGCAAACAATGAAAATATTTTCTTATTCATAATCTTTCGCTCCTCCCGCGGTGTAACCGCTCTCAACAAAAATATACCATAGGTTTTTACCCAAGTCAATAAAAGTTTTAATAGTATTGGTAAAATGTTTTACTAAGTGGTCTTCCTTAAAATCAATTCAGAGTTAACCAGTATCGTTTTAGATACAGTACGCTTTTCAATAATTCTCTCAATCAGTAATTTCACAGCAGATTCACACAACAAAGCGATCTCGATATTAAAAGTACTTAATGGAGGTGATACATACTTCGCAACAGAAATATTATTAATACTGATTAATCGAACACGACCTGGTACCGAAATCTCATGCTCATTCAAAGCCTGAAGTGCCCCAACCGCAATTGGGTCCGCCGCAATAAAGAATGCATCCGGTAAATCTTCACCCAATGTTTCTATTGCCTTTGACATCAATCGATACCCTGTATCCACAGAGAATCCGTGATCCGCAAATACAAAGCGCTCATCAAACTTATCTTTAATCATTAAGGTCTGTCTGAAACGAAGCTCTCGCTCATCCATTTTATCTTCACCAAAATCAGGATCAAAGAATGTACCACCAATGAATCCGATTCGATCAATGCCTTCACTTAAAAAGTGATCAATGGCGATATCTGTAATACGACTCAAATCACTTTTAGCACAGTCATACTTATCTACATTAGGATTAATATCCAAAAACACACCCTTTTCAGTAATGGTATCTAAATGTTTTAGTTCTTCCTTCTTAAAAGCACCAATGGCTATAAAACCATTCGTAGTCTTTTTAACTGCCTTAATGCCGTCTTGTTTCTTATAGATGTGAAGCTCCACATTCAGGTTTGCACAAATGCGCTCAAGTTCGATACGCATTTGCTTGAAGTACACATCCTGTAGTTCTTCAATATCACTCACCCAATATAATAAAGCAATGTCCTTAATTAAAGGATTGATTGCTTTTTTTCGATAACCTAGCTGGTTCGCCGTTTCAAAAATAATATCCCTCGTTTCAATATTTACCGATAAGGTTGGGTCATTATTTAAAACACGAGACACAGTCGCGATTGAAAATCCAGATTGTTTCGCAACCTCTGTTATTGTTACATTTTTTTTAGTCATGGTAGTCTCCTTCTTTCCTTAAATTATAACCTATATGAAAGATGATTACTAAATAGTTTTACTAAAATAATCAACACCTGATCATAAATGACTAATACGATACTTCTTCCAATTTCTTTGTCCCTCTTGTTTAACATAAAGGTCAATACCTCCCTCACGCTCAACAGAATAATAAGCCATATTCAAAGTGGACTTAATTTTGTAATTACCTTCGATTGAGTAATGCGTCATCTTAGGATCTAATACAAGTTCTCCATCCTTCTGCACTAAAGACACAACGCCACCGCTCTTTGGACACGGTAGGGTATCGTAGACACGAATCTGTCGAACAGATACTTCATTACTTACTCTCACGCGCAGTGCATGCGTTAGTACGCCCTTGAAGGTATGTTCATGTCCAGTACTCGATAAGTTTTCAACCGATACCCATTGAGTATCATCATTAATCACGTATTCTTCATCAAGCGCGACATTATTAAAGTTCTTTGGTAATCTCGAAAGATCGCCCACAAAGTATTCGATACTGTACGAGGAAGTAAATTCCTCAAAGAAGTCAATGTTGATATTGTTGATGAAACGTTTGTCTAAAGTTCCCGCATCAGCAAACAATACCCCAAACCAGTGTGAACCATCACTAATCGAACTTCTCCATTCGCTGTCATCTTGAGCATCATTCAATGCAGTCGCAAAATAACCACTATCTGAATGTGATGCAATTCCAGCAGGTAGGTTACTTCCAGTCCATGTTTGAGATATATTATATCCTTTTAAGTATTCCTCGCTCACACGGACAAAGAGCGTTGTCTCTATTGACGTTTGATCCAGGAGTCCCTTTAATCTAAACTCGTTCGCATACGAAAGTCTTTCCTCATCAATGGCTTCCCATTGAATCTCAGTACTCACATACGAGCCATCACTTCTGAATGCGCGTGCATGCGTAGGCAAGTTCAATGCCATACCAACAGGCGACTGCATACTGAAGCACTCCGCAACTACGAATGTTGGTTCAGACTCTACTTCAGACTCCAAACGATCATTCGTAATAAGTACTTCAACTTCGTTTGACACGAAAGAAAGTTCATTTGATTTTGCCGTAACATTTAATTTAGTTGTTCCAGATTTCAATGCAGTCAATCCATTTGAAAGATACTCTGAATCAACATTGACTTCAAAATCAAATGAGTGGTGATGGACTTCTTGATTGTTGTTGAAGACACGCAGGTTGTATTCAATAGTCTCATCGATCTTAAC
Source organism: Erysipelothrix sp. UBA3383 (assembly GCA_002358955.1). Lineage (GTDB taxonomy): Bacteria > Bacillota_I > Bacilli_A > Erysipelotrichales > Erysipelotrichaceae > Erysipelothrix. Next base: position 4,357 of record DEPV01000046.1, read on the forward strand.
TGTTGTATTATTGACACTCAATTCAAGTGAGAATTCATCCGATTTAACAGGTCGATCAAACTCTAAAGTCGTTGACGCCAGCCCTTCTGTTGATGCCTTTAACTTAAAGCCAGCAAGGTTCTTATCAAGTAATATGATAACTAAGGCCTTACCACTGAACAAGTGTCGTTTAGTGTCCTTATAGCGCTCTAAACTTGATGGGTTCCCGTTATCAACACCCACGATCGTACCCGCTCCTTCAAGTTCAAAGTGAATAAGGTTGTCCGCAGTTGGATGTTCAATTCCTAAGTCATCCACAAGTGATACCTCAACATAGATTAACTCATCCGTTTGTGGGTTCGTATTTTCAGTGTCAACATTCAACTTAATCCCCACCGGATCATTCGCTGTTTTAACGATCGTATCAACTCTATCGACATCATCAAATGCTACTGCTCGTAATTCCCCTGGCACAAAATCGAGTCGCCACTCAAGATAGAGTTTATCGGCGCTTTCGCCCTCTAGATATTCTCTACCATCAGAAGTTACTTTCTTATTGAATGATTTAACGCCTAGTGATTCGTTGTTTAAAAATAGTTCAACGTGCTCTAGATTTGAGAACACTCTTAGTGGAATCTTTCCATCTGCCGTTCTCATGTTAAAGTCCAGAAGTTCTTCATCATCCCAATTCCAGTGTGGGAAAATATGAACCATTGGTTTATTCGACCATTGACTCTGGTAAAGATAGAAATCATTCTTTGGATACCCTGCAGTGTCCACAAGACCAAAGTAGGAACTTTTCGCTGGTGTTTTATTATCGTTATGCCACGGTGTAGGTTCTCCAATGTAGTCAAACCCAGTCCAAATAAACTGACCTGAATACGCTCGGTTATCTCGATCAATGCGATAGGACTCAGTTGCGGTACGACCCCAAATAACACGGTCGTTACCATAATCAGATTGCTGGTACTTACGTTCTTGTGAGTTATCGTGAACTGGTAGTTCATCAGGTAATGCATAAACACCACGGCTTCTTATTGCGGATGATGTTTCTGATCCATAAATATTCCACTTTGGATGGCGCTCTCTCATAATATCAAAACTGTCTTCAGCATAATTAAGTCCCACAGCATCAAGTACTTCACTGATTGCTTCATGCGGACCCGTAGATGCCCATCTATAAACATCTTGTCCCATCGTTGTGAAGCGAGACTCATCAATTTCCTTAACCCATTTATTAAGATTTTTCACCGTCGTTAAAGCATGTTCACTGCCATCATTGGATTCACTAATTTCATTTCCAATCGACCACATAATTATTGAAGGTGAATTAATTCCACGTCTTACCATTTGTTTAATATCAAATTCAGCCCAGCTTGTCCCAGCTGGCGCATACGGATGCTCTGCTTCCGCTTCAAAGAAGCGACCATAGTCAAACTTCTTCTTACCCTGGAACCATGTATCAAATGCTTCATCGATCATTAAGAAACCCATATCCTCTAGAATGGGAATTAAGATATCATCCCCCGGATTATGAGAGACTCGAATCGCATTGGTTCCCATGCGTTTAAGAATATTCATTTGTCGAATAATTGATTCTTTATGAGACACTGAACCCAATGCCCCGTGATCATGGTGCATACACACACCTTGAAGTTTAAGGTACTCACCATTTAAATAGAATCCATTGTCTGGATCAAGTTTGATGAATCTAAACCCAAATCTATTGTGAACTTCATCAATTAGTTCATTGTCCTCAAAAACACGCGTGATTAGCGTATACATTGTGGGTGAATCAATTGACCATAAATTGGGTTTACTTACCCATAAATCACTTGATGAGTCTGATGTAATCACTTGATCATTAGAATCTCTAATCTCATAAGAGAGTCTTTGGTTCGAGTTCAAATCTCTACTTAGTGTAGTTGATACTTTAACATTAACCATATCTTGATATTCATTTTCCAAATTAGGCGTCTCAATACGCGTGCCATATGTTTGTACGTGTACTGGATTAAGAATACTCAGTGATACATTGCGATAGATCCCTGATCCTGAATACCAACGACTGCTGGGTTGTTCGTTCACAACCTTGACGCTGATAACATTCGGACGCGAGTCAAAATATACATAATCCGTAATATCATACTCAAACGGTGTATAGCCATTCGGGTAGTTTCCTACCATGACACCATTCACAAATACCGTGGAGTCCATATAGACACCTGAAAAATTAATATGAATTCGAGATCCTTCAAGTGTTTCATCCAGATTAAATGATTTGCGATACCATCCGTGACCACCATTTAAAAGCCCACCCTCGTTTTGAGCAGGTGAGTCATGGTCAAAGTCAAAAAAGATACTCCAGTCATGGGGCAATGTAACTTGCTCCCACAATGAATCATCGTAGTGTTTGTTTGATGGTGATATTAAGTCATCATTCAATGAGAATTTCCAATTGTGATTAAAATCGATAGTGCGAATTCTTTGTGTTAGTTTTTCAGTATTAGTCATAGTTCTCTCCATTCAACTTAATTTATAGATGGGATTCATTAAAAATATGAAACTTGTTTGATGTATGAAATCCCTTACACTCATTATACAATGATTCAGTTGAAAGTAAAGTTTATTACTAAAAGGTTTTATAAATTAGTTAAATCTTTTAGTGATTGATGATTCCAAACAAAAAACGTCCAAGCAAATTGCTCAGACGCTTTATAGAAATATAGTTTAGTAGCTCAGAAACTAAATCATTGAATGATTTAGTCGTTAAGTACTTTCTTAACTTCGTTAATTATGTCGACGGTAAATGATATTGTCTCAATGTACGGAAAATGATTTTGTCCCAAAATGATATGATACCTCTTGAACGGAGGATCATCTATGAGAAAGGTTGATTTAAGAATGAATGAAGAATATAAATATAACGTAATTAAAAGACTTGTGGATTCAAATGGAAATAAACTTAGAGCTAGCCTTCAATTGAAGTGCTCACTTAGGACCGTTAACCGCCTAATTATTAAATACAAGGAACAAGGTAAAACAGCATTTATTCACGGCAACCGAAATCGTAAACCATCTACGACTTACACCGATGAATTTAAAGAGATGATTCAATCACTTTACACTGACATTTACTTTGACTGTAATATACAGCACTTTTCAGAACTTATTGAAATGAATCACGATTACAATATTTCACAACGTACGCTCATCAATTGGCTCAAGGAAATTGATGTTCTCTCGCCAAAAGCGCGACGATTTACGAAGCGAGAATTACGCAAAAAACTAAAGCAACAGCTTAAAGGTTCAAACAAAAAAGATGCCATCAAAATCGAGAATTCGATTCGTCAACTTGATTATTCAGAAATCCATCCACGCCATCCGCGGTGTGCATACTTTGGAGAATTACTTCAAATGGATGCCTCTGAACATCACTGGTTTGGTGATGATGTTCCCAAGGCGCATCTCCATGCCGCTATTGATGACTCAACAGGGACTATAGTCGGAGCTTACTTCGATACTCAAGAGACACTCCATGGCTACTACAAGGTTCTATCCTCTGTCCTGAGCACTTATGGCGCACCCGCTAAGATACAAACAGACAACCGCATGATTTTTACCAATAATAAAAAGGAACCCTCTTCAGTAGAGAATTCCCGTGTGAATTTCGCCTATGCGTGTGACCGACTAGGCATCGCCCTTGATACTACCAGTGTGCCAGAAGCAAACGGCAGAATCGAAAGACTCTTCCAAACACTGCAGTCCCGACTCATACCAGAGTTGAGACTCGCAAATGTCAAGACAATTGAAGAGGCGAATATGTTTCTTAAACGGTATATCAAACAATTCAATAAACGATTCGCTCTACTTATAGATACTAACAAAAATGTGTTCACCGAGCAAATTAATGAGTCTACTATTAACGAAACTCTCGCAGTAATCGAAACAAGAATCATCGACAAAGGACACTCCATCAAATATAAAAACGAGCTGTATATTCCGACTGACGCATACGGCAAGCATGTGCACCTTATGAGACACACCAAGTGCGATGTCATCAAGGCGCTCGACGATACTTTATACCTATGCACAAAAGATGAACTCTTCTTACTCGAACTTATTCCCATACGCCATGATAAGTCACCAGAGTTTGACGAGATCGTAGAAGTGAAGAAAAAGAAACAATACATACCACCTCTTACGCATCCTTGGCGTCAAGGATCATACGAGAATTACTTACTAAAACAAGCCCCACAAAGTAGGGCTCATATTTAACGAATTCTGGGACATTATCAATTACCGTTGACACACTTAAATGCATATTGTTTCAACTTTCTTTTTTTTGTATATTGTAAAATGAAGTTGGAATGATTTTGAAAAAAAAGTTCATAGAAATGCTACACTTATAGCGACGAAGCGAAAGGAGTAGTTTTCTAT
>DEPV01000009.1:0-556 GCA_002358955.1 Erysipelothrix sp. UBA3383
TTTATCGTCTGGGAATCGGTAGGATGATTAATGTAAACAGAGCATCGACTAACTTCCAAAATATAAAGATGAATGCAATTAGTGCAATTACGATGATAATTTCATGTTGTGTTAAAGGTATTAAGTTCAGTAAACTATAGAATACAATACACACCCCAACTAAGATGGTAGATGAAATCAGTAAGACTCCACCTCGAACCCAGTTCATAGGTTGGAATAACTTAACAACTAACATATAAGATAGAAAGGCTGTTGTATAGTACAACATGGTTTCTCTTTGAACCACTCCTAAATTAAACGCAAAGAGCAGTATGTAAGCAGTTGCTAAACTGATACCAATGGGTAATATGTTTCTCAGTACTTGTCTTAGTATTGGTTCCTTAGGTTTAGCATGGGATGATTCAAAGGTTATCAGTGTTGATGGCATCCCTTCGACAAACATTGACATGATGGTCATTTGAATGGGAATGAAAGGATAGGTATTATTACTGACCATAGAGATCATCGATAAAATAAAAGTAAACAGTGTTCCGAGATAGTACATGGAGGCAGATCG
>DEPV01000009.1:581-7931 GCA_002358955.1 Erysipelothrix sp. UBA3383
CCTTCCATAACAACATCAACCATAGTTGCAAACTTGTTATCCAGTAAAACCACTTCAGCAACCTGAATTGCAGCATCACTTCCTGCTCCCATAGCAATGGAACAATCTGCACTACGTAGTGCTAAAACATCATTGACACCATCTCCAACCATCGCTACTTTAAGATGGTTTTTTTGTAACATCTTAACCATAATCTGTTTTTGATAAGGTGAAGCTCGACCAATCACATTGTAATTCATCACTGCTTCTTCAAGTTCAGCATCAGTTTCAATCTTACTGACATCGATTGCTCGATCCCCATTTTGAATTCCGGCATTACTTGCAACTGCAAGCAGTGTCTTAATATGGTCTCCTGATATTATTTTAATAACAACCTCATTCTTATTAAAGAAATCTAATGTTGGTGATGCATCATCGCGTAGTTCATCTCGAATGATGATGTATGCTAAGGCCTTTAAGTTAACAGGTTCATTCAATGCTTTTGAACCATCATTATCTTGTGCTACTAAAAGTACTCGTGCCCCTGCATCCTGCATTGCAATGACAGGTTTTGGTAGTTTATGATTGTGCATTAAAAAGTCAGGTGCACCCACATAAACATTACCAAATTGTTCAAACTTCATCGCTCCCCATTTACGACTGGATGAAAATGCTAAGATTTCTTTTAATTGATCACTCTCATTGCTTTCAAAGTATTTTTGAAGAGCCTGTGTTGTTGAGTCTGTATCTTGTGTGTGATAGAGGTAGTTTGCCATAATGTCATTAACATACTGCTCATCTTCAATCGCATAGACTTCACTGACACTCATCATACCTTGTGTTAAAGTACCGGTTTTATCAATACAAATAACATCGACTTTCGATAAGGTCTCAATCGCATAAACAGATTGAACTAAGGTTTGCTTACGTCCCAATCGAAAGACTGAAACTGCAAATGAGATGCTGGTAAGTAATACCAATCCCATCGGTAATAACCCCAGTAGAACGGTGCTGATTGTTACAATTGCTTCAGGAAGCGATAATTTACGAATAACTGTAGCTTGCAGAAATAGAAGAATCCCGATGGGTAAAACTATCTTGGCACAAAATGCAGCAACTTTAGAAAAAGTATCCATTAAGTCAGAACGTACTTCTTTAAACTTACGTACCTCTTTCATAATCTTTTGAATGTAGTTATCAGCACCTACATGCACTACTTTAGCAAAAGCATTTCCACTACTTACAAAACTCCCTGAATAGATAAAGTCTTCACTGTGTTTAATCACCGCTTTAGACTCCCCTGTAATCATGGATTCATTCATTTCTAAATAATCATCAATAAGGATGCAGTCTGCTGCGACTTGGTTTCCTGTTTTAAGATAGATCAGATCATCCATGACTAAATCATCATTGGCAACATCGACCAAAACCCCATCCCTCATAACTTTAGTGGTTTGAGCAATTAAGACATTCAACTGGTTGACTGTTTTTACAGATCGAATAATCTGGTAACTTTGAATGAAGATGTTCATGACCATAACGTTAATAAAGAATACGGATAAGTATTCTTTAATCGCAATCAGTGCAATGGCAATAATGACTAAGTATAAATTAAATAAAGTTAGTGATTGTTCTAAAATAATTTTAAAAGAAGATTTGGGTTTCTCTACTTCAACCGCATTGTTTAAACCATCAGCAGTTCTTTGAGCAACCTCTTGTGATGTTAAGCCTTGTTTATTCTCCATGATTCACCTCGTAGTAACGAATTCTTGTCTGTCCGTACTTTTTCTCATGAACACACTCAAAATTCAATATCGTCTCATCAAGCTTCAAACTGATGTCTGATTCAACAATGATTAAAGTATCCTCATGAACACAATTTTGAATGCATGTTTCAATAACTACTTGAAACTTATCGTAATGATAAGGTGGATCAATGAATATATAATCAAACTTCTGCTTGAGTGAAGGGATTAATTGCATCGCATCCCCTTTTAAAATCTCAATGGATTCATTCAATGATTTCGCATTATCTTTAATGATAGACAGTGCTCCGGAGTGTTGTTCCAGTGCATAAACGACTTCAACACCGCGACTGCGTGCTTCAAGTGCCATAGCCCCAGACCCAGAAAACACATCTAAGAATGATGTGTTGTTGAAGTATGGCCCTATTCTTGAAAAGATTGCTTGTCGTATTTTATCCGTTGTAGGTCGAGTCTGATCACCATTTAAAGTCTTCAAGTTTCGTGATCGATGCGTTCCTGCTGTAATTCTCATGTGTGTTTCACCTTCGTTCCTTTTGCAATGGTTGCCTGTGCAATTCCAATGGCCATCATGAAGGCAATCTTAGATGATGCCCCTGATGATATAAGAAGTAGCGGTACCCCTGTTAATGGAATCAGTGCTGTAATACCCCCCACATTAAACAGAAAGTGAACCATTAAGTAAGCTGCAACACCCACTAAAACCATTTTGTCTTTTTCATACTTCATACTAAAAGCATGCTTCAGTAAGGAATATAGTATCAATCCATAAAACAGAAGAATGATGGAGAGTCCAAACATTCCCAACTCTTCTACAATTACCGCTAAAATAAAGTCTGTACGTGCCTCAGGAATAAACCCATGTTTCCCAAGACTTGATCCCAAGCCTTGTCCAAAAAGTCCCCCATTGGTAAAGGATACAAACCCTCTAAAAATATGATAGCCATAACCTACTTTATCGTAGAACGGATCTGCAACGGTCGCAAATCGTTTCACCATGTAGGGCTTCAGTCCAAATTTGGATAATAATTCAATCCCTGAACTGGTACTAAGATAAATAACCGCAGCAAAACCAAAGGTATAAAGAACTAAAGTCCAATTCTGTACCTTACGGATGGTCTTGTTCATCGGTATCATAAAGACAAAGATCATCATTAACATCAATACTGCTGCACTTCCTAAGTCTTTTTGTAAAACCGTAATGATGAATGCACTGAGTAATAAAAATCCTATCGGTACTGCAAGTAAATCTGAAGCCTTCGCTTTAGGATTATACTTACGATCTCCCAGATATACTGCAAAGATGAGGATCATGATAACTTTCGTAAACTCTGAGGGTTGAATGGTAATCCCACCAAATCGGATCCACGCATGGGCACCCCCTACATTTCTAAATCCTAAAGGTACCAGAAGAAATACAATTGTGATAGCAATTAGGGGCACTGCATATTTTTTAACCAAATTGAGTTTAAAGTGACGTGATACATGCAACATCATGATGTATGAGACCACAACAAAGGCCGTTTCTTTAATTAGAACCGGTAATAAATCTCGGGTATTGGTATTCACACCAACATTGGCTGACATTACCATCAGAAGCCCAAATAAACTCAGGACCAGTACAGAGATATGAATTCCTAAACTGTAACCTTTAATTTGTCTGGGAATTATTTTTCGAATTATCTTATTTAACATACTGTTAGTTTACCATATTTAAGGACTTTATAAATCAAGTCTTATGCAAAAGTTTAGAGACCCCATAATTTCACCTTCTTATTTTAAAAACTTGATAAGCTTATGCTCGATGGCTTTTTTAAAGGATTGCTTTTAGTCAAAGCCTTTAACTATGCACTAAAATGAGTTATTATAGTAGTAACGAGTTTTTGAAACGATATGACTCAAGAATACCTGAGAGGAAGTACATCAATGTATAAAATTAATATGGACACAATCGTCCAAGATTCAGACCCGGTTTTACGCCTTAAAAGTGAACCCGTATCTTTTCCATTGCAAGAAAGTGACATTGCGTTAATGGAAGACATGCTTTTGTATGTTCGTGATTCACGAAACGAAGAGCTGGCAGAAAAGCACAACCTACAACCTGCAAATGGCATTGCTGCCATTCAAACAGGTGTAGCCAAACAAATGATTGTCATCGTCGCTGAAGATGTTCAGAAAGATGGCACGATTATAGAAACCGAATACGCACTCATCAACCCGAAATTAGTCGCACATTCTGAAAAACAAGTAGCACTGTCTTATGGAGAGGGCTGTTTATCCGTTCGTGATCAGCATGAAGGTTTAGTACCCAGAGCATGGCGCATTCGTATTGCAGCTTATGATTATTTGAAAAAAGAAAATGTTATCATCAACGCAAAAGATTTACTATCCATTGTTATTCAACATGAATTGGACCACTTAAACGGCATCCTGTTCTATGATCGAATCAATCGTAACAACCCTTGGGCAGCTGACGCTAAACTCAAGTTAATAGACTAGGAGAACACATGAAAGAAATAGATAAGAAACTAAGAAACACCGACACCTTAGTATATGCACTGGGTGGTTTAGGTGAAGTTGGGAAAAACATGTATGTTGTCGAACATGACGATGAAATCGTCATCATCGATGCTGGTGTTATGTTCCCAGAAGAAAATTTATTAGGTGTTGACTATGTAATCCAAGATTACGCACACTTAATTAAAAACCAAAAGAAAATTAAAGCATTAATCATTACCCACGGTCATGAGGACCACATCGGAGGAATTCCATTCCTATTACAAAAGGTACACATTGAAAACATTTATGCACCTTTATTTGCAAAAGCTTTGATTGAACGTAAACTGGACGAACGTAAGATTCGTACGAAATACCCAATCACAGTAATAGATTCTGATTCCAGTGTTAAAACTAAACACTTTGTATTTGGATTCTTTAACGTTGTTCACTCGATTCCAGATGCACTGGGAATTTTAATCAACACACCAAATGGACGCATTGTCTCTACAGGAGACTTTAAGTTTGACTTAACTCCAGTTGGTACTAATCCTGATTATCAAATCATGGCTTATATGGGAGAGATTGGCGTTACATTGTTAATGTCTGACTCAACCAACGCTGAAGTATCTGGATTTTCAATTTCAGAACAAGAAGTTGCACGTTCCATCAATGCCATCTTTAAGAAGACTGATGGACGTTTGATTGTTGCAACCTTTGCATCCAACGTATACCGTGTACAACAGATCATTGAAGCTGCCATTGCAGATGGTCGAAAGATTGCTGTCTTTGGGCGTTCAATGGAAAACGTCGTTACCATTGCACGTAAATTAGGACACATTCAAGCTACGGATAAAAACTTTGTTACAGCCCATCAATTAAAACGATTGCCTGCTAACCAACAATGTATTATCTGTACTGGATCACAAGGTGAGCCCCTTGCTGCACTGAGCCGTATTGCCAATGGTACCCACCGTCAAGTACAAATCATTCCAGGGGATACTGTTGTATTCTCATCAAGTCCAATTCCTGGAAACCAGCAATCAGTATCAGCCGTGGTAAACCAATTAACACGTCGTGGTGCAAATGTTATGACAAACTCACCACTGAACTCACTACATACAACAGGACACGCTTCTAAGGAAGAACAAGCCTTAATGTTACAGTTGATCAAACCCGATTACTTCATGCCAATGCATGGTGAGTATAAAATGTTAAAAGCACACAAGCAAACTGCAATTGATACCGGAATGAAAGCAGAAGATATCTTCATTTGTTCCAATGGTGATGTGATTGCACTGCGTGATGGTGTGGCATTCCAGCCTGATGTTCGTGTTCAAGCCGATGATATCTTTGTTGATGGAAACGATGCTTCAGGACTATCAACAGCAGTACTGAAAGATCGTAAGATCTTAGCAGACTCAGGTCTTGTCTCTGTTGTAGTAACCATTGATTCAAGAACCAATCAAATCCTGTGCAAACCAAACATCGTATCACGTGGATTTGTATATATTAAAGAAAACCAAACCCTGCTTAAAGAAGCAGAACAAGTGGTTTACAAAGCACTACAAAAACGTATGGAACGCAAAGTTACCTTTGGTGAGATCAAGAATACAATTCGTGGATCACTGGAGCCATTCCTATACAAACACACACAACGTAACCCACTGGTGATTCCAGTTATCTTAAATCAACGCGAAGCAAGCCCTGTTAAAAAAGATAGTAAGCCTGCAGCAAAACAAAGCAAGAAACCAGCACCTAAGCAAAGTAAGAAACCTGCTGCAAAGCCAGCAGATAAACCTGCAGCTAAAAATGCGAAGCCAGCAAATAAAGCTGCTGCAAAACCCAAAGTAACTGCAGACACAAAAGCAGTAGCAAAACCAAAGCCAACACCAAAAGCAAAACCAAAGGCACCAGTAGTTGAAAAAAACACTCCTGAAGCTTAGTTTGCTTTTAATCTTAGTGCTGGGAATCATGTATGTGGAAGCTAGTAAGTTTGCACCAACTCGCTTTAAAACACGAATTCAAACTGTAGTCTCTGAAAAGATACCAACAGAATTTAACAATAAAAGCATCGCCGTGATATCAAACCCTAAGGGCGATATCACTGCCATCAACAAAAGTATTGCAGCAATCAAAGAAAGCCATAGTGATCTTGTGATCATTATGGGCGATGTCTTTGATCCTAGTATGGATGAAGAAACAGCATCTTTGTATGAAGAGCGTCTTGCATCGATTCAAGTACCTTTGGGTAAATTTGTACTCAGCGACTCACACCAACCCTTATTAAAGGAATTGGGATTTTACGTCCTGAATAATACAAGTACTCAAGTGCATGCTCAAGGCAATGCATCCATCAATGTCATTTCAAGAATGAGCAATGAGACTGTACAAGTAGATGAAGATTCTTTCAACTTACTGATTAGTAACATTGAGCCTGATGATTCATTTAAACTTGCAGATGTACTGATTTCACCCATCTTGGAAGATCAAAAAATAAACCTTCCCTATTTACTCAACGACTTTAAAAAGACAGAGACTAAAGATGGAAGCATCAGCATCAAACACATGCAAAGCAATACCCAATCAGACTATCGACTCTTCTCAAACCCTGAGATTGTCATACTCTCACTAAAGAGCCAATAGGCTCTTTTCTTTAAGAAAGGACCTTTATGAATCATAAACAATACATCCATCACTGGATCTCACAACTTGATAACCTAAATACTGTAGTTGATATGACGGCAGGTAATGGCCATGATACTTTATTTCTAGCACAACATGCTAAGCATGTCATTGCAGTGGATATCCAAATCGATGCCATCAAAGCAACACAGGTGCGCTGTAAGGAGCATTCTAACATCACCTACAAACATGCATCCAATGATGATATTGGCCTTGATAAGCCAGTAGATGGCCTTGTATACAACCTGGGTTATCTACCTGGAAGTGATAAGACTATTATTACAACTGCAAACACAACTTTAAAGTCCCTAGAGAATGCACTACCTTATGTAAAGCGATTTATCATCATTTCTTCCTACCGCAAACATGAAGGTGGTAATGAGGAATATCTAGCTATAAGAAGCTTTATAGAACAAAACTTTACACA
>DEPV01000029.1:0-3677 GCA_002358955.1 Erysipelothrix sp. UBA3383
CTTGAAGTGCTTTTGAATCTAAGAATTCATTTTGTCTTCTTTCAAAGACTTCTGTTTCAAATTTATAACGCGAAAGAATGTCGACGGTAATTTGACCCAAGTCTTGAAGTGAAGATTCAATCAGCATGATTTTTTCTTCATCACTGGCTTCTTTTAATGAAGCGTTGAAGACGATGTTTTCACAGAATGTCGATGCAGTTTCTGCAACAGGCATGGAGTAGTCTGTATTTAAGATGGAGTTATCTTCTAACATGTGCCCATGATATGCGTGTCCGAGTTCATGTGCTAAGGTGACAATATCACTCATTGTTTTACCATAGTTGGTAAAAATACGGCTTTGTTTGATTTGGGGCAGGTTATAGCAATAAGCGCCACCACGTTTTCCTTCTTTGGGTAAGAAGTCAATCCATGCTTCATCATAAGATCTTCTTGCGAGCTCTTTAAGATCATCTGAGAAGGTGCCAAAGTTATTGAGGATGATTTCTTTTGAATCTTCAACACTGTATTCTTTGGCGTTTTCTAATTCATAAGGTGCAAATAGGTCATACCATGGAAGACTGCCTTCATGTCCAAGCGTTTTTGCTTTATGTTTGAAGTACTTTCTAAATTCTGGAAGGCTGTTTTCAATGGCAGTGGTGAGTGCATCCAGTGTTTCTTTTGATAGGCGTGAGTCAATGAGTGTTTCTTCAAGTGGAGAAGTATAACCACGAAGGGTATTTGTCTGAATCACTTCACCTTTAATACCGTTAAGTGCATAGGCAACGGCATCATCCATGCTCTTATAAAGTTCTAACTCTTTTTCATATGCGCCTTTTCGAATGTCTTGATCATGATGATATGCAAGGTTTCTAAGTGAAGTTAAGGTGTGTGTTTCATCGTTAAATTCGATGGTTTTGACTGAAGTGAGTTGTGTCTGAAGTTGTGACCATAGACTTGATCCGTTAATTTTCATTTTACTGACAATCTCTTCAGCATCTTCACTGAGTGTATATTGTGCATGTTGGATGGTTTCTCTTAAAATATATTCATGTTCTGCAATGAGTTCGCTGTTTTTGATCCAATCATTTAACTCTTCTTCATGATTTTTTAACCATATATTATAAAGCGCGACAGGGCGTGCTTGTTTTGTGAGTAGGTTATGGAGTTGTCCTAAATATTGATTGGCTTCTGTATCATTTGCGTTTGTGGAAAGTCTGAACGTTACAAAAGCATAAAGGCTGCTCACATTGGCTGTGAGAGATTGGTTGAGTTTTAACCACTTTTCTAAAGAAGCTTCACCTTCTAATTCATTTGATAATTTGATGAGTGCTTCTAAATCGTTGTCAACTTTTTTGACGTCATTTTTAAATGCGTCATCAAAGTCGTTATAGAGTTCTTTTAAAGACCAAGTGTACATAAATAATTCCTCCTTGTACTTTTAATATCATAACATATTGTTTAAAATATGTAACACTTTCAATTGAATTACATTAATTTTCAGAAAAAACTTGCATTCTATTTTCATGTTTGTTATGATGGCTTCAAGAAAGGTAGGATTTGATATGAAAAGAACAGAAATCTACGCACAATTAAGCTTTTTCTTTTTCTTTACATAAACTAGGTTAATGCCCACGTGGAAATTAACCTTTTGTGTTTGGTTAAAGAACGTGTGGCTTAATGAATCAATTTCTACTAAGGGCTGCACGGATGCAGCTTTTTTTATTTTACAAACAAGATTGATATAAGGAGGATTTGAAAATGAAAAAGATTATTGGAATATTATTGGTATTATTGGTGTTGGTTGGATGTGGCACAAAATCTAGTGATGATAAGGTTTATACAATTGGTGTGCTTCAATTTATGGATCACCCGTCTCTTCAAGAAACATTAGATGGCTTAAAAGATGAACTAGATTCACTCATTGGTAGTGATGGATATAAGCTTGTGGTAAAAAACGCAGGTGGAGAAATGGCAAACAATAACCTTATGGCACAACAGCTTGTCGATGAAGAAGTGGATTTAATTTATGCAATCGCAACACCTGCTGCACAAGCTGCGATGGCTGGTACAGATTCAGAAAATATTCCGGTAGTATTTAATGCGGTAACCGACGCAGAAAGTGCAGGTCTTGTGGATTCAAATGATAAACCAGCTGGACATGTTACAGGTGTGAGTGATATGGTGCCTGTTAATCAACAGCTTGCATTGATAAAAGAATTCTTGCCAAATGCACAAAAGATTGGAGTTTTATATAACACAGGTGAAGATAACAGTTTACATCAAATTAAATTAATCGAATCAATGATTTCGAAGCATGGTTTAGATCTTGTAACACAAGGAATTGGTGGTACTGAAGACATCGCACTTGCAACTGAGACACTGGTTTCAAAAGTTGATGCTCTCTACATTATTACTGATAATACTGTCGCAAGTGCAACTTCACAAGTTGTGGGTATCGCTAATGAAACAAAAACACCAGTATTTATGGCTGAAGCTGGACAGTTTGAACATGGTATTTTAGCATCAGACTCAATCAGTTACGTTAAACTGGGTGAAGCTGCCGCAAAACAAGTCAAAGATATTCTGTTTGAAGATGTCAAGCCTGGAGATATTCCAGTTGTGATTGGTGGTGTGACTGAGTTATTGGTCAGTGAATCTGTTGCAGAGTTCTTGGAATTAGAAATTCCTGAATCTGTTTTAGAAAGGGCAACGTTGAAGTAGTATGCTAAAATTTTTAATCAACGTACTGGAACAAGGCGCACTCTATGGTATTTTATCCATAGGGGTCTTGTTGACATATCGTATTATTGGGGTATCGGATCTTAGTGTTGAAGGAACCTATCCTCTTGGTGCTGTGGTGAGTGCCGTCATTATTATTAATGGCGGTTCTCCTTGGGTTGGACTTGCGGCGAGTTTAGTGGCAGGTCTTATTGCTGGAAGTATCACAGGACTTTTACACGTTAAGTTGAAAATCAGCAGTTTACTGAGTGGGATCCTGGTCATGACGGGGCTTTATTCGATTAACCTGATGATAGCATCGGGTCGCTCTAACTTACCACTTCTTAAAGAAAAAACACTTTTTGATACAGAGTGGTTAACTGGTTTGAATGCACCAGATTTTATTGTGAAGTACTACCGTTTGATTTTGCTGTTAATTATTTTATTTGCGATTAAACTCATTGTTGACTGGATCTTATCTACTAAACTTGGTTATCTTCTGAAAGTAACGGGTGATAATGAAGGTTTGGTTACAGTTTTAGGACATGATGTTGGGCGCGTTAAAATTATTGGTTTGGCAATTTCAAATGGTTTTGTGGCGCTCAGTGGTGGTGTTGCAGCCTCAGTTGGAAGATACTATGATGTTTCCTTAGGTGTTGGAATGATTGTTATGGGATTGTCATCGGTCATGTTGGGACTTCTTTTACTGGGGAATTCAAAAGCCAAATTGACAACACAAGCCATTGTGGGTGCAGTTGTTTATCGTTTGATTGTAGCACTTGCAATTAAAATGGGTATGGATCCACAATACATGAAGATTGTGACCGTATTAATTTTCTTAGTTGCAATTGTTTTAAACAATGCATCCATTACCATTAATTTCAAAGATAAGAAGGGGGATAAACATGTTAAGATTTCATAATATCAGCAAGACATTTAATAGAAATACAGATGCTGAACTTAATCTTTATAACCATTTT
>DEPV01000029.1:3720-4101 GCA_002358955.1 Erysipelothrix sp. UBA3383
AATGGAAGTGGTAAATCAACCCTTTTTAATGTACTTTGTGGACAAATAGAACCTGATACAGGCAGTATTTTCTTTGAAGGTAATAACATCCATAAAAGAAAGATTCATGAACGCTTTAAAGAAATTTCCCGAGTGTATCAAGATCCCGTTGCGGGGACCTCTCCTTCCTTGACAATATTAGAGAATTTATCGATGGCTTATGATAAAGGTCGATTGATGAATTTCAAGCGGGGAATTCGTACTGATAAAGTGACATATTTTAAAGAATTATTAAAAGAGCTAGACTTAGGACTGGAAGATAAATTGGACTCAAAAGTGGGCCAATTGTCTGGGGGTCAACGTCAAGCGCTTTCGTTACTGATGGCTTTAATGAATGAGCCA
>DEPV01000036.1 GCA_002358955.1 Erysipelothrix sp. UBA3383
ACCAGGTTTTACTTTAACTTTTTTACGTTTCAGTTTATTTACGACTTCTTGATCAAGTTTTCTACTTCTTCTTTCAAAGTTAAAGAACGATCTTGCGTCTTGAATTTGGTTATTGTGTACGCGTTTAAATTTAAATTGAATGTTGTTGTTAATAAGACGAGAAATCGCATTTTGATCTGTATCATCTACCAAACTGATACAATATCCATCTCTACCTGTACGCCCCGTACGTCCTGCACGGTGTGTATAGAAGGATAAATCATGGGTTGGGATGTTTGCGTTAATAACATGTGAAATTTCAGGCAAATCAATCCCACGCGCAGCCAAGTCAGTCGCAATAATATAGCGAACTTGTCCTGTACGAATGCGTTTAACGATTTGTGTTCTTTGTCTATCTTCAACGCCACCATGGATTTCAACACTGTTGATACCATACTCTCTTAAATAACGTGCAATGTGCGACACTTGCTCTTTTGTATTCGCAAAGACAATCGCAAGTGATGGGTTGATTGACGATAAAACATCAAGCACGCCCTCTTCCAGCGATAAATGACGTCTGTGAATGAGGTAGTGTTCAATCTTTGGTTCAAATTGTTTATCTTCTGATTTAATTTGAACGGGATTTTTAAGATATTTCTTAATAAAGTGGTTGAGCCCATTAGGTAATGTTGCACTAAAAAGCATCATACGTGTTGTATCTAAAAAGCGTGATGCAATATCGTTAATATCTTCAATAAATCCATAATCAAACATCATATCCATCTCATCAATGATAAGTAGTTTTACAGTATCCAAACGTAAGATTGATAAGCCGAGTACATCCAGTAATTTACCGGGCGTTGCGATTAGAACGTGTGGTTGTTTTTCTAAACGAGTTGTAAGACGTTTTGTATCCATACCACCAATTGCAAGTTCTGCTTTAAAACGATCATCAACTTTACGCACTGTTTGTGTAAAATCTAAGATTTGCATCGCAAGTTCACGGGTTGGTGCTAAAATTACTGCTTGTAATGTTTCTTCTTCAAGGTTAATGCGCTCTAGAATTGAAAATAAAAAAGCATGTGTTTTACCCGTTCCAGTTGGTGCAAGTACGATTAAATCTTCATTGAGTTCTGCATGGTGTAATACATCTTCTTGGACTGATGTCAGATTTTTAAAATGGTTGATCTTCATCAGTTGTTTTGTAATATCTTTCATAAGGTCACCCCTTTCTTGTTTAAGTAATTTATTAAAATAGTAAATCTTTCTTCATAATTCTTGTTGTAATTTACAACATGTTTTAGTTTATCATACTCATGTGATAAATACTTGATATAATCTTGGTTATTTGTGTTTTTTAAAATCGGACCTAAGAAAGCATCTTCTTCACTTAAAGCAAACTTTTCTTTCATCACTTTTAGAATGGTCACAGGTTTGTTGTTGTCAAATAAGAATCGCTCATCGATAATTTTAAAACCAAGCTTACTTAATGCTTTTCTAAAGTCATATTGTTTTGTGTTTGATTGTAAGATAATTTGTTGGGATGGATCAAATGGATAATGTTCAATAATCGAAATAATGGTTTCAAATCCCATTCCTGCAATCACAAAAGCATCTGCCTTATCATTAAATCCTTTTAACCCATCAAGCTGATAAGTTTGTATTTTATCTTCTAAACCCGCTTCCAGAATGTTTCTGTTTGCATAGCTTAAGGGACCTGATGCAATATCAAGTCCGTAAGCTTTTTTACATTTATTGTCTATAATTGCCTGGATTAATACATATCCATGGTCAGTACCAACATCGACTAAAACATCTGTTGGTTCAATTAATTCTAAAATCGTGTTGAGTCTATCTGACAGATTCATCAGTTACTTTCCATGAAGTCACGTAAGCGTTTTGAACGTGTTGGGTGTTTTAATTTGCGCAGTGCTTTTGCTTCAATTTGACGAATTCTCTCACGTGTAACGTTAAATTCTTTACCCACTTCTTCTAAAGTTCTGGTACGGCCATCTTCAAGTCCAAAACGAAGGCGAAGCACTTTCTCTTCTCGTTCTGTTAAGCCTTGTAAGACCATGTTAATTTCATCTTTTAATAACTCATTATTTGCATATTGATCAGGACTCAGTGCATCCTTATCTTCGATAAAGTCTCCTAAGTGTGAATCATCTTCCTCACCAATTGGTGTTTCAAGTGATACTGGATCTAATGCAATCTTTTGAATCTCACGAACTTTTTCCGGTGAAATACCTTCCATGTTTGCAGAGATTTCCTCAGCTGTAGGTTCACGCCCTAACTCTTGTACAAGTGATCTTTGGATTCGTGTTAATTTGTTGATGGTTTCAACCATGTGAACCGGAATACGGATGGTACGTGCTTGGTCAGCAATCGCACGTGTGATTGCTTGACGAATCCACCATGTTGCATAAGTAGAAAATTTAAATCCTTTTGTATAATCAAATTTCTCAACCGCTTTAACAAGTCCCATGTTACCCTCTTGAATCAAGTCAAGGAATAACATTCCACGGCCCACATATTTCTTCGCTATCGATACAACCAAACGTAAGTTTGCTGAAATCAGAATACGACGTGCTTCAAGTCCATCGTAGTGTGTTGTAATACAGTTGTTAATATAAGCTAAGTTAACTTCATCATCTTCAAATAGGTCTGTTAGAACACCAAAGATTTCCTCAATGTTCATTTGATCCAGTTCTTCATCTTCAATTTCAGTGTCAACACGTTCCTTGTAGACTTCATAGATTAACTCTTTAGCATGCAATCCATCTTCTAGACGGCGCGCAATCTCAGGCTCATCTTTAGCAGCAAGTAGATTAACACGTCCAATTTCCTTAAGATACATCTTAACAGGATCATTAATACGGACAAGGTTTGCTGATGTTAATTCGTTCTCATAAGAACTTAAATCAACTTTGTTCTGACTTTCATCAAAGGGTTCACCACCATCTTCACCCAGTAAATCTTCATCCTCATCCACATCGGAATCCACATCAAGATCATCCAGGTCATCCTCAATATCAGAACTCATCATTTCATTGTACTCTTCTTCAGAGTCTACCAGAATGATATCGTTGTCATTAAACCAAGTGAACAGCCCTTCAGACTCCTCATCATTTAGATTTAAATGACTCGTCGCCTTTTCAACATCAATGTTCAGTAGGAATTTTTCTTTATTAAACTCTTTTAAGAACGACGCTTTAACTTGATCTAAGGTAAGCATTTCTTTTTTAATTCGTTTTGTCATATATTAATGTCCCTCTTTCTTTCTTCGTGATAATTCAATTGCTTTTTGTAAGTTGTTGGTTGAATCTTCCAAATCAACCATCCCCAAGCTTTGTGATTTCAGATTCTGTATGCCATGCATACTCATCTGTGCCTTCACAATGGCAATTTGTTCCAGTAATACTGCTTCATCGTATTCATCAAGGTATACTTCAGAACCAATATCAATGGCGAAATCTCGTAACTCATCACTGATGTTTTTGGATAAAATATCAGCAATCTCAATCGTACCAAAACTACGATAGGCATCAAGGATCACCATTGCCAATTGATTGGCTAAGGGTGAGTGCATAAACCCCAGTTGATCGCGGTATAGAATGGCCGCTTGTTTGGAGTGTAACATTAAACTTAAGATGTTACCCTCTGCCATGACCATCTGCTTGTGTGCTTTCTTAGGTTTTTGGCGTACTTGCAGTTCTTCATGAACGTATGTTTCATGTTGTTCATGCTGTGTAATCTGAGATCGTATCATGCCAATATCAAATTGGGTTCTTTGACTTAAAACCTCTGTATAGTGGCTTTTCTCAAACTCATCCGCATGTTCTAATTGTTTTAATACAAACTCACTCACGCGCTTTTTATTCTCAAATGACTCCAGTCCATATTGTGAGATTGCAAAGTTCATGATGAAGTCAAACCAGTGTAAACGATGTTCTACACCATCCACTAGAGATTGTGCTCCGTGTTGGCGCAGTGCATCATCAGGGTCCAATCCGGTATCGTTATACCAGACATAGACTTTAAGTCCTTGTGCTCGTAGTGCATTCCCAATCTTATAGGTTGCTTCAATACCAGCACGGTCTGCATCAAATGCAAGTACGATGGTACTGGAGCACTGTTTTAAAAGTCGTATTTGATCAGGTGTACAAGCAACTCCTAGAAGTGATACCGTTTGTTTTAACCCAGCTTTATGAAACGCCATGGTATCGGTAACCCCTTCAGATACAAGAACATACCCTTCTTTGCGGGCATGATCTTTAGCACGATGGAAATTGTAAACCACATG
>DEPV01000045.1 GCA_002358955.1 Erysipelothrix sp. UBA3383
ATTCACATCGAAAAAGTAATTGTCATTGCAGGACTGACTGCAAGTGGTAAGAGTAGTCTGGGAATTGATCTAGCAAAACGTTTGAATGGTGAGATCATCTCTGCAGATTCAGTAGCAGTCTATCGAAACTTAGATATTGGTTCTGCAAAACCAAGTCTTAAAGAGCAAGATGGTGTGGTTCATCATATGATTGATATTCTTGATATTGATGAAGCTTTTAATGTAGCGCTATTTCAAGAAAAAGCACGTGCTTTGATCAGTGATATTCACTCCCGTGGTAAAATGCCAATTGTTGTTGGTGGGACGGGTCTATACATTAATGCACTGGTCTATGATTATCGTTTTGAAGAAGAGACTGAACCGATAGAAGAACTTGAAGGCAGTAATGAAGAGCTGTACCAACAATTAGTGATGCAGGATCCTGAGACTGCAAAAAGTATTCATCCTAATAATCGTAAACGTGTTATTCGCGCTTTACAAAGGGTTGAAGAACCAGAAGTTCAATTTGATCGCAATCAAGCTTTGTATGATGGTTTGGTATTTTTCCTACAGGGTGCTCGAGAGAAGATGTATGATCGCATCAACAGACGAGTTGATATCATGGTGAAAAGTGGATTGCTGGATGAAGTGAGCAATCTCTATCAGGAAGATCCTCAGTTCTTTGAATACCAATCCACACAAAGTATTGGTTACCGTGAGTTTAAACCGTATTTTACAGATGAAATGACTTTGGATGAAGTCACAGAATTGATTAAAAGAAATACCAGACGTTTTGCAAAGCGTCAAATAACATGGTTTAAACATCAGACAAAATGCATTCATATGGATATTTTCTCTGAAGATTTTAATCATAAAGTTGATGAAGCAATACAGAATTGGATAAAAAAATAGGCTGAGTGCATGGATGCATTCAGCCTTTGTCTATTTAATGATAATCTTATTATCAATTTGTAAGAATAGGATCTCATTATGAGTTCCTTCTAAGAAGATGAGTTTAGTAATCTTAGGGCGTGAATTGGGTACAAGCTGTTTAATAATGACAGCTACTTTTTTTGGACCTTCGTCTTTAATTTGCCAGATTGACTCTTCTGGAGCATCATATCCATANNTATTCAGTAAACACGGAGCGAATATAGGACATGCGATCTGGTACATGATCAGACTGCACACTATCTTTATTCGTTTCATTTGTGTCTTCAGAATGGTTTAGATTCTCTTTTGGTGAAGTTTCACCAGTATTGGATGGTACTGAATTTTCAGCGGGTTTATCAACAGTCTTACATCCCATTAGACTGAGCAGTAATACTGCCATAACGATGCGTTTCTTCATCATTAATATCACCTCCATAGTATAGCCCTGGACATAGATATCTATGATTCGACCTTAGATACTATACTAAAGTCTTTATGGAAGGTCAAGAAAACAACTCAGTCTATAGGACTGAGTTGATTTTACGTTGGCATTGAAATGCGATGGTTCCGATTCCAACATGTGCTGAGACTGTTGAAATTAATTGAGTCACGCGTAATTCCGTATTAGGGAATGTTGCTTTCAATAGTTCTTTGGTTTTTTCAAGTTCTACCGGTGAGTTGACATCAACAACTGTAAGGATGAAGTTTTCATCAACACCTTTATTTTTCATATCTTCGATCACTGTAGTGATTGCTTTTGACATGGTACGAACTTTATCAAAAGGATCAATGACACCTTTGGTACTTGGACCTAGGAATAGTATGGGTTTAATTCTTAATAGTCCACCAAGTTTAGCAGCTAAGGGTGATAAGCGACCTCCTTTTGCAAGGTGATCCAAGTTATCTGGAATGATGTAAGTGCATGAATCATTGATGACTGCATCAAGACGTTCTTGGACTTGCTCAATACTTGCGCCCTGATCAAAAAGGCGACGTGCTGCAAGTGCGTATTCAAGTTCAATGTGCATGGTTGTATAACAATCATAAGGCACATAGTTTAAGCCTTGTGCATCAGCTGCAACACGCATTGCATTGAGTGTTCCTGAAATCCCTTCAGTAATCGCTACTGCAAAGACAGTATCATAACCTTGTTCTTTAATGCTTTGGAATAAGCTTTCCAATTCACCCAGACTTGGTAAAGAAGTACTAACCTCTTTACCACGTTGCATCAGTGAGTTGACCTGATCATTTGAGATTTGCAAACTCTCTTGATAACTTTCTCCTTCTGCAATAATTTGAAGTGGAACTGCAAATAAGCCTTCCATTTCGATATTTTGATTATAGTAGTCTGAACCACTATCTAATACTACTGCAATTTTCATAATATATACCTACCTTACATCTATTATACATGATTTATTGTACATTTTGAGGGTTCATGAACCATTGTAATACGATTGTACCATTCCCAGCATGACCTGATAAGGCTGCAGGAAGGTAAGAAATATTAACTTTAATGTTATTATATTTTTCTTGTAGATAATCTTTAATCGCAAGTACCTTTTCTTCATTTAATGAGTGTAATAGATGGAATTGATCGGTACTTGGATTGAATCCGTTTTTCTCAATGTCTTCATACATAGCACGCATTAATTTAGATTCAGTACGTCCCATTGCAAATTTCTCAATGGTTTCACCATGGTTATCAAGTTTTAGAAGTACCTTCATTTTTAGAAGTGATGCTACTGCACCTGCAGCTGCAGAGATACGGCCACTTGCTTTTAATTGATCTAGGGTTTCTGGAATAACATAAGATTCAGTGTGTTTGTAGAAAGTATTGAGTGTTTCAACAATTTCATCAACAGATTTTCCTGCTTGGTTTAATTTTTCAATGATTGCAGCGGATGCTTGTACTGGTCCTGCAATGGTCATGGTATCAATGACGCTGACATTGTTATTGTCCAGTGCATCAGCAGCAGCGCTGAATGAGTTGAAGGTTCCTGATAGTTTTGAAGACAGACTAACAACAATAATATGGTCATAGCCTTGTGATTGAATGTCTTCATAAAGTGCATGAACCGTTCCTACGCTGGGTTGTGATGTTTGGATCAGTTCATTGCGTGATAAGATATCTTGAACTTCCTCTACACTAATATCAACTTGGTCTGTGTATTCTTTCCCTTTATAGATAATGGATAAAGGCGCTACAAAGACATTGGGTAATTGAGTAATTTCTTCAGGGGTAAACCCTGCCGATGAATCGACAACGAGTGCTAATTTTTTCATAATTTATAAAATCTCCTTTAAATTGCTTACTTTCACATTATACCTAATATACTTTGATAGTCAAACTATCTAACTCCTTTTGCTTCAAAGCCAAATGGTTTATAATAAGACTATGACAAAATTATTAAGAACTATACAAGAGAATGTAATCGTAGAACAAGAGATTAACAAGTCCAAATTCATTACCTATTTAGCATTGATAGAGGATGAGGAAGCGGCTAAGGAATTTCTTCGTTCCATTAAGAAAATGCACCCCAAAGCTGCACATCACTGCAGTGCTTATGTGGTGGGTGAAATTGAACGCTCCAATGATGATGGTGAGCCTGCAAGTTCTGCAGGACTTCCCATGTTACAGGTATTGCGAGGCAGTGAATTAACATCTGTAATTGCAGTTGTTGTACGCTATTTTGGGGGTATTAAGTTAGGGGTTGGTGGTTTAATTCGAGCTTATGGATCCAGTGTGACACAAGCCATTGAAGCAGCAACCATTCTAGATCCTACTGATGTGTATACCATGACACTGGATTTTCCGTATGAATTTACCAATGAGGTTGAAACACACGTCGCACAACATGCTGTGATTCTTGACCGTGAATATGGTGAGACACCTGTTTATACCATTGAATTAAATGAGCCTAGTACCATGGATGTTTTACACGATCATACACGAGGCCACATCACAATGAAAACTACTGATCATCGTATTGATTACTTGAAGGGAGGATCTGATGGACATTGAGAAAGAACTTAGAAATCACGATTTAATTGTGACACCTGCACGGATTGCAATCCTTAGCATTCTTAAGGAATCATCATCCCCTTTAACACTGGATGCCATTAAAGCTTCACTTATCGAAGATGGTTTAACCATTAATCAATCGACCGTCTATCGTACCTTGGATCAATTTAAGGAAGTTGGAATGATTCTAAAATCTACTCCTAAACAACCGTTTCAACCTCTGTATGAATATCGAGATGGGACACATTCACATTATTTAATTTGCACCAATTGTGGTATAATAAAAAGAATTGATGATTGTCCAATTCATCAATATGAAGATAAAATAGCACACGAACAAGGCTACATTATTCATGCACACCGACTGGAATTGTATGGTATCTGTAGCATGTGCCAAAAGGAGATTCAATGATGATTCATCTGAGTGATACCATGACTTTAGGCAAGGTTAGCCTGAAGGTTAAAGATTTTGATACGATGCTTGATTTTTACCAGAATAAACTGGGTATGAGTATATTAGAACAGACAGATCATAAAACTGTCTTAGGAACAAAGACTCATGAATTAGTAGCCCTGATTCATGATGAGCAATTTCAATTACCAATGACACATCACACGGGTCTATTTCATTTTGCTTTATTACTTCCTGAAAGAAATGATTTACTCGCTATGATACAGTTTCTTCAATCTCATGATGTACAGATATCAGGAGCAGCAGATCATCTATTTTCAGAAGCCATTTATCTTAATGATCCTGAGGGTAATGGGATTGAAATCTATATTCATCGTGATCGTAAAGACTGGGTTCATCTTGAGGATGGCAGTTTAAAAGGGGTCAGTGATCCACTTGACATTGATGCTTTAATTAGGGATTTTGATGGGCGTATACTGAAGTCTTTACCAGACAATACAAGTATGGGTCACATTCATTTATCAGTTTCAAACATTGCAGACAGTGAACGATTCTACACTGAAAATCTAAATTTTGAAAACCAGACAAGCATGCCAGGAGCACGTTTTGTATCTAAGGGACAATACCATCATCATATTGGTATGAATACGTGGAATACAAAAGGAGCATCAAAGCTTCCTAAAAACATTACTGGTTTAGTCTCTTATGAGATTTATACAGACAATTATGATGATGTTAAAGATGCATTATTAAAAAGTACTTTAAATTATGTTGTTGCAGATGATACCTTGAATATCTTTGATAATGAAGGGGTTCTGATCAGTATCAGAAAAGCATTATGAGCGAGGTAAAACGTACAAAAACCATTGATAAAATTGGCTTTATTGGAAGTCTTGTTAACGGCATTTTATTTCTATTGAAATTAATTGTCGGATTGATTACAGGTTCCATTGCTATGACCACCGATGCGTTTAATAACTTATCTGATTTTGCAAACATTGTAATTACTTATATTGCACTTAAATTATCATTAAAACCAGCGGATGAAGATCATCCTTATGGCCATGAGCGATTTGAAATCATTGCTGGATTTACGGTCTCACTGATCATGATATTAATTGCAGTGGAAAGTATTCGTACAGGGATTGCATCCTTCTTTCATGGTGGTGAATCCATGATTAATATACAAGTTGTTGCAATCAGTTCATTTGCAATTTTACTTAAATTTATCTTAATGTTGGTCTACCGCTATTACAGTACGAAACTAGAATCACCTTTATTAAAGACAAATGAATACGATTCTTTATTTGATGTTCTTATTTCATGTTCATTAATTGTCGCATATTTCCTACAACCTTATGTCTCCTTGAATCTGGATGCCAGTATGGGGGTCATTATTGGGATTATTATTTTTATGACAGCGATCGGTTTATTGAAGGATTTTATTTCAGGTTTACTGGGTCGTAAGGCAAGTGATGAGGAAATTGAAGGGATTTTAGAAATCTTAGATAACAATACTTCCATTGCAGGATATCATGATCTATCCATTCACAGCTATGGTAAATTTCATAAATACGCCCTGGTTCATGTTGAAGTCGATCAGCATTTATCACTGATTAAAGCTCATAAAATAATTGACAAAATTGAAGATGATGTCTTGAATAAAACTGGCATCAGTCTTGATGTCCACTTGGATCCACTTGACCTAAGCAGTCCTGAAATCAAAGATGTCATCGCAATCCTTAAAGATTTATACCGTAATTTACATCCTTTAATTGATTTCCATGATGTTCGTATAGATGGTACTGAACTGCGACTGGAAGTCTTTAATCCAAAGGAAACACAGATTAGTAATGAAGAGATTAGAATCAAAACCAACAAGCATTTACGCGAATATACTGTTGAAATTGATTTTGAGTACATAAATTTAATCCAAGATTACAAAGATAGTAAGATTTCGTAATCTTGTAAATATCTATAATATGAGAAAGAAAGACTGAAGCAATATATTTCAGTCTTTCTTTTTTTCTGACCAATTTACCATTAAATGTCACTGATGATTGCATATAAGTAACTTTAATGCAGTTTGTATTAATGAATGCTTTGTTACTATGCTTCATAAATTATTGATTAGAAATATCTCATGGTGTACATGATAATAGTTTTCATCTACCCACAACAGAAATATTTACTACCACTTTATAATTTCCGTGATAGAATGAAAAATATAGTGGATATCAAATTCATACAAATGATATTGAATACTAAGATTGAGGCATATTATTCATAGGTATCATCATTTGAAGTCCATTCATTCAAATAGGAGGAGTTTCATATGAAGTATAAAGGTTTAGAATTGCACAACATTCAAGAAGTTATTGATTTTAACGGAAAGCCCATGTTATCACGACTTCCAAAAAGACTGCATGATGCTTTAAATCATGAAAAAGGATTCCAAATGACAGGTGTTGAAATACGACTGGTCCCTAAGGAAAAGGTGACAATTACAATTGGTAGCATGCACCCATACATTCAGTCCAAAGCCTTCGTCATGTACGACAACCAATTTGATCGTGAGGAAATCGCAATTCACGAATCAACAGAAATTGAAATATTTCCGGTTCATACTCTAACTGAAAATTTCAAAGAAAATGTTGAAGTTAGAATTGTACTTACTGGAGAGTTCATTTACATTGATGATGTTCAAGGAGAATTTGAACTCTTTGAAGATACACGCAAACGTTACTTAAGTTATGGTACCAGCATTACCCAAGGACTCTTTACCAATCAAGCTGAGGGAGCATACCCTTATATCTTAGGACGTGAACTGGATTATGAAGTTCATAACTATGCGATGTCAGGACGTGCTTACTGTGAGCCCATCACTGCAGACTTCTTATGTGGTTTAGGAGACTTTGATCTGATTACTTTAGAACTTACTGTTAACATGTTTACGGATGGCTTTGATATTGAAGTATACAGGGAACGTGTTACAGGATTGATCCAGGCTATGGTAGATCGTCATCCGACAACTCCAATATACTGTATTGGCATCATGCCATTCTATAACGATTATGGTGTGTATCATCCAGAACAAAGTAATACATCAACCATAGAGGAGTTTAGAGAAGCATACGTTGAAATCCTCAAAGGCTTTACACAAGAGAACATCCACTATGTTGATCCATCAAATTTAATTTCGAAACGAAATCTATGTGTCGACCTGATCCATCCTACCGGTGCTGGTATGTATGAGATTGCATACAATCTAAAATCCATCATCGAAAATCAATAAAATCTTATAAGTAAATGCAGCTCGCCAAACGCGAGCTTTTTTATCGAAACAAAGAAGATAGTAAACAATTTTCATATTATGCCTTGATTAAACTTATTTTCAATGCTAAACTGAAAAATGTAAGCGATACCACGCTAAGAGAAAGAGGATAAGTATGAAAAAACTATATTCAGCATTGCTTGTATCATTCGATACGGAAGGGAACATTAACGAAAAAGGACTTCGTGAAATTGTTCGTTTTAACATCGATCACAATAAAGTCGATGGTTTATATGTTGGTGGTAGTACTGGAGAAAACTTTACGATTTCTACAGATGAGAAGAAACGTATTTTTGAAATTGCATATGATGAGACTCAGGGTGCAGTTGATTTAATTGCTCAGGTTGGTTCTGTAAACTTAATGGAATCCATTGAGTTGGCAAAATTTGTAACAGACTTGGGTTATAAAACAATCTCAGCGGTTACACCGTTCTACTACAAGTTCAGCTTTGAAGAAATCAAAAACTACTACAATCGCATTCTAGAGGCTGTTGATACAGAGATGATCATTTACTCAATTCCAGCTCTTACAGGTGTTGCACTGACAACCGATCAATTCGCAGAATTGTTTGAAAATAAAAAAATTGTCGGAGTTAAGTTTACGGCAGCAGATTTCTACTTATTAGAAAGAATGCGCTCACGCTTCCCAGATCACATCATCTATGCAGGATTTGATGAAATGCTATTACCAGCATTATCGCTGAATGTTGATGGAGCGATTGGTTCAACATTTAACATCAACGCAAAGCGTGCACGTGGAACCATGGAAGCTTATGTAGCAGGTGAACTTGAAACAGCATACCAATTACAAAAAGAATCCAACGATTTAATTTCAGCACTTTTAGATAATGGAATCTATGCAAGTCTAAAACAAATTTTAATTGAGCAAGGGGTAGAGGCAGGTGTTACAAGAGAACCGATGTTAGCAGCAACTGCACAACAGATTGAACGTGCTCAAGAGATTTACAAAACACTGGTGTAAATGAAACGTTATGTTTGTATTGATATTGGTGGTACCGGAATAAAATATGCGCTCTTCAATGAACTTGGAGAGCGTTTGTCTCAAACTCAAGAACACCCTACTCCCAGTGGGGAAAAGATATTAGAAACAGTCCAGGCAATTTGCCATAAACATGTTGCTGAAGGGTTTGATGGTATTGCTATATCCAGTGCAGGGGTGATTGATCCTGTTGCAGGGACAGTTGTTTATGCAGGACCCACCATTGCAAATTACATCGGTACAGATTTTAAGACTCCATTAGAAGAAATCTTTAAAGTTTCAGTCAGTGTTGAAAATGATGTTAATGCTGCACTTCTTGGTGAATACTGGAAAGGAAGTGCTCAAGGTAGCCAATCCACCTTTATGATTACAGTAGGAACGGGTATTGGTGGTGCTTTTATGATTGGTGATCAGTTGTGGCATGGTTCCAGTTTAAGTGGTGGTGAAGTAGGATATATGAATGTTAATGGACAGCATTATCAAACTTTAGCAGCAAGTTCCATCATGGTTAAAGAAGCATCAAAAGTATTAAACCGTCCTGTTGATGGGAAAGAAGTATTCCGTTTAGCACAAGAAGGCAATATGTATTGCATTGATGTAATCCGTGATTTAGTTAGTCATTTATGCCTTGGAATTAGTGATATAATGTACCTATTAAATCCTGAAACAATTATTTTGGGAGGTGGTATAATGGCTCAGAGAGATTATCTAGAGCCACTTATTCATGAATCACTGAATCGTATCTTAATCGATCAAAGGTTTAAATCAAAACGTATTGAATTTGCTCAATGTGGCAACGATGCGGGAATGATCGGTGCTTTATTCCATCTTCTTCAGGGAAAGAAGGTATAAATATGGACATCCTAGATGTGATTCAAGAGCGTTACCCTACATTTTCGGAAAAAGAAAAAAAGATTGCTTTGTATATTTTGCAAAACAATAATGAGATTAATAATATTAACATTTCAAAATTAGCAGCACTCACTTCAACATCAAGTGCTACAATTACACGTTTTTGCCGTAAAATTGGTTGTGAGAGTTTTGTTGCGATGAAGATTGCAATCAGTTCTTCTCAACAAGACATTCAGGCAGATAATGAAGAAGGCATCTTCAACGAAGTCTTTAGTTTTTACAATCGTGTAATTGAGCGTACGAAAAAGAACTTAGTAGCTGAAGATATTGAAAAATTTATCGAAAAACTAGAAGGGGCATCACGTATTTTTGTATATGGTGTTGGTAGTTCTGGTTTAACGGCCATGGAGTTTAATCAGCGTTTGGTACGAATGGGCTTTAATGCAACTGTGAATACAGATTCGCATTTAATGGTTATTAATTCTACCATCGTCAAAGAAGAAGACTTGGTGATTGGTATTTCATCATCAGGCTCGACTCCAGAAGTTTTGGATTCTTTAAGTATTGCTAAGAATAATGGGGCACGCATCGTTGCGATCACCTCATTTCAAGCCAGTAAATTAACAGAGCTAAGTGATCTGAGTCTTACTGTATACAGTTCAAGTTTTGTTAACAATCATTTGTTTGTTAATACTCAATTTGCACTGATGTACTTGATTGATGTTATTTCAATGATTCTTTTAGAAGATGAANNACATACGATCAAGGCAATTTTAAAGAATAACGCATTAGAATAATAATTACGGGTGTTTGAATTGATGAAAATTATTACCAAACACCCTTTAACACACCTTACTATGAAACTGAATTTCAAAATTAAATAAATTGAAAAAGAATTCATGAAAACGCATGCAATGTGAAATTGGTGTGTTATTATGAAGTAGAAAGAACAGACAGAAGCTGTCTAGAGGAGGATATGTAATGAAGAGATTTGTTAAATATGCTTTAGTACTTATTGCTTCAGCCCTAGTATTAGTGGGTTGTGGTAGCAAAGGTGGTGGAGGTGGTAGTGATACAGTAACAATCGACTACTGGAACTTCCCTAACTTTGTTAATGATAGTGAGTTTACAACATCAGAAGATTATGATGAAGC
>DEPV01000104.1:0-8069 GCA_002358955.1 Erysipelothrix sp. UBA3383
ACTGGATGGTATTATTCAAGTGTATAACTCAATTAACGCATTAAGAGAACACCTACCTACTGATGTACGCATCCATGGTGTTATCACAGATGGTGGTCAAGCAGCCAATGTGGTTCCAGACTATGCGAGTGCTCGATTCTATTTAAGAGCAGCAACAAGACCAACACTCAATGATGTTTACCAGAAATTTGAAAACATCGTTAAAGCAAGTGCCTTAGCAACCGGTGCTACTTACAAATTTGGTTTATTCCAAAACTCTGTTGATAACATGGTAACCACTCCTAAGTTTGATGAAGTCTATAAAAAGAACCTCATTGAATTAGGACACACAATCACCAGTCGAGAATCAGCAATCATTGGAGGTTCTACTGATGTGGGTAACATATCTCAGGTAGTTCCTACTATCCAGCCTACAATCTCAATATCCGATGAGCCCATCATTGCTCACTCCATTGGATTTAAGGCAGCATCCATCTCACAACGAGGTCTTGATGCTATTGAAACAGGAGCCATCCTACTTGCAAGTACAGCACTGGATCTAATCCTTGATTCAGAAACTCTAGAAGCTATTAAAGAGCAACATGCTCAACAAGTTGATTTACAATTTAAGGAGGTCGCATGATACAATTCGAAAACATATCAAAAACATTTGATTCTAAAACCGGCATTGTCCATGCTGTTAAAGACGTTAACCTACGCGTTAAGAAAGGTGAAGTCTTTGGTGTTATTGGTTATTCTGGTGCTGGTAAGAGTACCTTGGTTCGACTGATTAACTTATTGGAAAGACCCACAACCGGAAAAATATATATTGATGGTGAGGACATCACTCAATTCAATGAAAAAGCATTAAGACAACGTCGCAAGAAAATTGGGATGATCTTCCAACAATT
This sequence comes from Erysipelothrix sp. UBA3383, assembly GCA_002358955.1. Taxonomy (GTDB): domain Bacteria; phylum Bacillota_I; class Bacilli_A; order Erysipelotrichales; family Erysipelotrichaceae; genus Erysipelothrix. The sequence goes on from DEPV01000104.1 coordinate 891, forward strand.
CAACCTACTCTCCTCACGTACCGTCTTTGATAACATTGCCCTTCCTTTAAAAGGACAGGGTCACTCAAAAGAAGAAATCAAAGAAAAGGTCATCAGTCTATTAGAACTGGTAGGAATCCTTGATAAATCCAAGGCTTACCCCTCACAGCTCTCAGGAGGTCAAAAACAACGTGTTGCGATCGCTCGAGCACTTGCCAATGACCCAGACATATTACTCTGTGATGAGGCTACATCAGCCCTAGATCCACAGACCACAAAAAACATACTCAAACTGATTAAAGACTTAAACCATAAATTAAACATTACAGTGGTTGTCATCACACACGAAATGGAAGTCGTTAAAGAAATTTGTGATAGTGTTGCCGTTATGGAAGATGGTAATGTGGTTGAACTTGATAGTGTTCAAAACATCTTCTCCAAACCCCAAGCTGATATTACAAAAGAGTTTATCAACACAACTTCAAACTTAAGTAAGTTGGATGATCTTCTCAATGAACAATCAAGCTTGGTACAACTCTTACCACATCAAAAATTATTGCGTGTCGATTTCATTGGCGATAATACAGCAGATGCAATTATTTCCAAGATTTCTAAAGAATACGACACAGAAGCCAGCATCATCTTTGCTAACGTTGAAGTTATTAAAGAAGAGATCTTAGGATCTATGATCATCATCCTTTCGGGTGAAAGACATCAACAAGATGCAGCAATCAATCATTTAAATGAACTCGGAATTAAAGTGGAGGTAATCAAACATGGCCCAGTGGTTAGCTAAATATGCTCCCAACGTCGTCCAATTTGCAGATGTCTTGGAAAAGGCAGTCTGGGACACATTAGAAATGTTGCTCAAATCAGGAGCATACTCATTTGTTCTAGGAATTATTTTTGGAACAATCCTTGTCGTTACTAAAAAAGGAGGTTTGAAAGAGAATCGTTTCATCAATGGCGCGATTTCAATCTTTACTAACTTTCTAAGAGCTTTACCCTTTGTAATCTTGATTGGACTTTTGAAACCATTAACACGAATGATTTCAGGAACCACCATTCAAGTAGCAGGAATCATCTTCCCACTTGTAGTAGGATGTACACCATTCTTCATCCGCCAAGTGGAACTCTCATTGAGTGAAATCGATGATGGCTTGATTGAAGCTGCACAGGCAATGGGTTTATCAAACTTAGAAATAGTTATTAAAGTATATTTAAAGGAAAGTATTCCTTCATTGGTACGATCAGCAAGCATTACATTGATTAGTCTACTTGGACTGACTGCAATGGGTGGAGCTGTTGGTGCTGGAGGGATTGGAGATGCCGTCCTTAAATATGGTTACAACCGAAACATGCCAGACATTACATACTTCAGCGTGGTTATTATCTTAATCATCGTTGGTGCAATACAACTTATTGGTAATTTCATTATTAAGAAAACAACACATTAAAAGGAGAACAATATAATGAAGAAAATTTTAGCAGCATTACTTGTATTAGTATTATTAACAGCTTGTGGATCAAAAGGTCCAGCAGAAGGCGAAAAGAAAACAACTTATAAGATTGGGATTCACGGTGGTGACTCCGGACTTGCTTGGAAACATGTTAAACAAGTTTTAGCAGATGAAGGCATTACTCTAGAAATCGTATCATTTGCTCAATACCCAGAACCAAACGCAGCTTTAGCAAACAAAGAAATCGACATCAACGCATTCCAACACCACGCTTACTTTGAAAAAGAAAAAGCAGAATTTGGATATGATCTAACAGCAGTAGCAGATACATACATCGCTCCAATGGGTGCATACTCATCAAACTACGACTCACTTGATGCAGTTGAAGATGGTGTTAAAGTTCTAATTCCTAATGATGTTACAAACGGTGGACGTGCATTAGACTTACTAAAAGCAAACGGCTTAATTGATTTAGACCATGCTGATGGCGAAATCCCTAACATCAAAAACGTTATCAACCCACGTAACTTCGACATCATTGAAATGGATGCAGCATCAATCCCACAACACTTAGAAGAAGCAGGATTTGCAGTTATTAACTCAGGTATTGCTGTTGATGCTAACCTATCACCAAAAGATTCAATCTTCGTTGAACAAGTAGACTTAAACAACAAAGAACCATTCAAACAATACATCAACTTAATTGCAGCTCGTACAGAAGACAAAGATGATGAAGTCATCAAACGTTTAGTAGAAATCTACCAATCTGATGAAGTTGCAGAGATTGTTGACCAAGATTCAAAAGGTGCTAACATCCCTGTTTGGTAAGATCGTTTATCAAAGCAAAGTTACAAAAGCAGAACTTACAAAAGTTCTGCTTTTTTCATATAAAAAAGCCTTCACCATGATAAACACAGGAAGGCTAGGGACTCTTATTATAATATTAGTCTAATTTCTCTTGAATTGTTTTTAATACTGCAGCACCATTCATAGTTCCATAAGCACGCATATCAATAACATCAATAATTTTCTCAGGGAATTTCTTCTTAAGATCCCCTTGTGAGAAGCGAACTTGAGGTCCTAAAAGAACAATATCAGCATCAGGTACTACAACCGGTGCTTCACTCATTCCATAAGCAGCAATCGTAATAGGGTATCCTTCACCATCTGCAACTTCTTTAATCTTATTCACTAAGATACTGGTGGACATTCCACCTGAACATAATAATACAATATTTTTCATTTTAAAATCCTCCTCTATTATGTTTAATATTTTTAGGATTGGGCTGAATTTGACCCAACACGACGGAGTGTTTAGCTCCAGTTGCTTGTGGGGCATTGTTTGCATATCCAGACAGGGTATCATTACCTAGAATCGCAAATGCAATAGCCTCCTTCGCATCACTACTATAACCTAAATCTTCTTGTAATAAAACAGTATATTCAGATAAATATTCATTTATTTTAGCAATGAGGAAAGGGTTATAAGCGCCCCCTCCACCAATGATGATTTCATCAACATCATGTTTATTAAATATAAAATCACGATAAGCCTGTGCAATACTATATGCTGTAAATACAGTCAATGTATGAATGACATCATTCGCATTATCATATTGCTTACAGATCGCATCAACCGATGCTTTTGTATAATACTCGCGCCCTGTAGATTTAGGAGGCTGTATTTTTAAATAAGCATCTTCTTTTAAAGCGTCCATCAAGGCATCAATCAGCTTCCCTTGTTTTGCATACTGAGCATCTTTATCATAAGCTTCCTGATAAAAGTACTCAGTTGCTGCATTCATCATCATATTTCCAGGACCTGTATCAAAGGCCCAAACATCTTCTAAACTGGCATCTTTGTCAAGTATGGTAACATTGCCAATACCACCGATATTTTGAAGCAAACGTGTCTTTTCAGGATGATGGTATAAAACCATTTCCGTATACGGTACTAATGGTGCACCTTCTCCTCCAGCAACAATATCCATCATTCTGAAGTTAAATACAACAGGCACCTCAAATTCATAGCCAATTGGAGATACATCACCAATCTGTAAGGTACTTCTTATGTGTCCTTGTTCAGGGTTTGGTAAGTGATAAATCGTTTGACCATGCGATGCTACGAAATCCAATGATTCTTTAAAATTAGTAACTTCAAGGACCTTACGAACTGCATCTGCAAATAGATATCCAAGTTCTAAATTAAGACTGGTCAACTCGATGAGGTTACTTGTCTTTGGATCTGTTAAATTAAGAATGCGCTGACGCATGTCCTGAGTAAAATCAAGAGTATGAAAACCAAGCAGTTCTACTACTTGGCCCAAACCATACCCATCAATACGTACCAATGCCGCATCAATACCATCAAGAGATGTACCTGACATCAATCCAACTCCATAACGGATGGATCTCATAACTATAAAGACTCCAATGCTTTAGTAATATGACCACTGTGTGCTTCAAGTAATGTCTTAGCCTCATCAAGTGGTAACTTTGTTTTTAACATTGTAATGGCAAGCTTCACATCATTATCAGTGATAACTAAGTATTCTGAAGCTGTATCATAGTCACATCCAGAAGCATCAATAATGATACTTTTAGCACGTTCAATCAGTTTCTTATTACTGGTCTTAACATCCACCATTAAGTTTCCATAAACTTTTCCAAGTTTAACCATAACTCCTGTAGATAAAATGTTTAAAACCATCTTTGTTGCAGTTCCTGATTTCATACGGGTAGATCCTGTAATCACTTCTTGTCCTACAACCGTTTCAATTGGATATTGAGCAAACTTAGCAATCTCACTATTCTCAACACATGCTACTGAAACAGTACCTGCACCAATTTCATCAGCATATTTTAACCCACCAATACAGTATGGTGTACGTCCTGATGCTGCAATAGCACACAGAATATCATTCTTGTTAAAATCAATGGCTTTAAGATCCTCAACAACCAAATCACCATCATCTTCTGCAGATTCAATCGGTAAACGCAGTGCTAAATCCCCACCTGCAATTAAACCAATAACACTTTCTTCACCAACACCAAATGTTGGTAAGATCTCAGATGCATCCAATACACCCAAACGGCCTGATGTACCCGCACCAATATAAACCAGTCGGCCACCATTCTTTATTTTTTCATAAATAGCATCCACTGCTAAAGCAATGGCTTCAGTTTCTTCCGCAATGGCATCAATAACACGTTGATCCTCTTGGTTAATTAAACGTACCATATCCAAGGTCGAAACCGTATCGATATTCATTGTATTGGCATTTCTTTGTTCAGTACCTATGGACTGTAAATTAATTTTCATAATATATACCTCGCACTACTATTATAACTCATATGAAATATTGTTTCAATCACACTGAGTTCATATGTAAATAATGTTTACTTGTTGTTTTCTGCATACAAGTGTCTGGTATCAACGAGTTTCTCCATAGCATCGTTAAAGTTTGAATTGATGATGCTGTAGTAAAGAAGATCTGTAACAATAAACATGGATGTTCGTGATGCAATTGCCCCTAAGCGAATTTCTGCCTCTTCCATTGGAATGCTGATGACATAGTCACTCAAATTTGCTAATGGGTTCATACCCAATTGCGTAATTGCAACGGTAGTCGCCCCTTTTGCTTTTCCAATCTTTTGAAGGTTCACAACATCACGTGTATTTCCACTGTAAGAAAACAACAATACAAGATCATCTTCATTACAATGACTCATCGCTGAAATGGACAAATTAGTATCCCATGAATAGAATACATCTTTATTAATACGTGTTAGTTTTTGATAGAAGTCATCAGCAATAATACCGCTTCCCCCAACACCTACAACAAATATTTTACGAGCACTCACAACTTTCTCTGAAACTAACTTTAAAGTGGGTAGATCCAGTAAACGATAAGTCATATCCACTGTATTTAACGATGATAAACGAGCCTTTGAAATCAGCCCATCAAAACTTTCTGTACCATCAATAATAAAATTGGTTTCTAAAGCAATGCTACTTTCATGATCCTTAGCAAGTGAAACCTTCATATCAGAGAAGCCTTTAAATCCTGCCTTCTTTGAAAAACGCACAATAGAGGCTGCAGATACACCAATACGTTCAGCAATATCTTGAACTGATGCACTTTCAACCACTTCTTTATGTTCGAGTACAAATTCAGCAATCCTGCGCTCGTTTACAGTAAAGTCCTTCATTTGTTCTCTAATTCGATACATACTACTCATCTTTAGGCCTCCTTATATGAAGATCGAGTTCTATCTTAATTCTTCGTCAATTAATAATAGCACAAGTCTTTACAGTTTATAATTTATTCAGTATATAAACTGCATATTCTACTTTATTTTCATTATCTTGTAATTCCAAGTTTGGATTCAATGCTTGGATGCAACTTTCTTTCACAAGTTTATTATGATTTAAGACCGATCCTCCAAAAGCAATTTTAGTAGGTCCATCGGTTTTAAACCCATTCGCAAGTTTGGCTAATTCTCTTCCTGCATCTTTATAGATACTTTGAATCGACAGATCTTCAGAGTCCGCAAATAGCTTTCCTAAACCTGCAACTGTAAAACGGAACGTTTTGGGTGAATCATTAAGTATAGCAACCAGCTCAAAAGGTGATTCCATATTGAAATGCTTCATGATGGTATCATAAATTTCATTGCGTTCTAAACGTTCATCCACTTGTTGTGTAAATAATTCTAGAATCTTTTTTCCAATCCAAAAACCACTGCCTTCATCACCAATTTGATAGCCAAATCCACCTTGTCGGTGTACTTTGTGACCATCATTATACATGGCAATGGAGCCTGTTCCAGAAATTAGAAAAATACCTTCTTCACCATTGAGTGCTGCAATCATTGCTAATTGTGAATCACTCATTAATCGTGCTTGAGGAAACACAGATAAAACTGCCGAAGCAATTTGCCCTCGAACTACAGGGTCTGAACCATAACCACCCAGTCCCATTACAATCTTGAATTCTTCAGGATGATACCCTTTGTCTTTAAACATTTTATAAACTTCTTGAAACCCCTGATTCATGGTTTCATAATCAACACTCATAAAATGAAGACTTGGATAAGATATTGATTCAATAGCTTCACCATGCTCATTAAATAGAATAAAGGAGGTGGATGTACCGCCCCCGTCTACTCCTAAATACAAACTCATAGTGTCATCTCAAATTTCTGCCATGGACGAATTTTATCAAGTAAGAATACTTCTTCCTCAACAATACGACCAATCACATTTGATTTACCGGTATTTATCATATCGTTTTTAGCAATGTTTAATTCTCCAGCATAATGGCCAAAGTCATCACTCTCAATTACAATGTCTCCACGTTTAATCATTTCAGGAGCATTGATCAGTGGGAATCCTTGCCCTTTATATTTAACACGTGACATGGTTGAACGTACCATGTTCTCGTTAATATCCCCACGGTTAAAATGTGGTTCTTCCAGTACAATCTTTGTAAACAGTTCTGGAATTCCTTCATTCAATTCAACTTTAAGGTTTAATTTCTCTAAGTTTACTTTCTTAATTTCTTCCATTTCTTCATCACTTGGAACAAAGTTAGAAATGATAATATCATCAATCACATTACGTGCAACATAGTCTTTTAATTGAACATGCACAGGTAAGTAACGGTGAGCTTCAAGTGTAACAAGACCATCATCTACTGGCCAAGGACCATATGCACTTGGGTTTTGACTTGCAATG
>DEPV01000104.1:8159-9163 GCA_002358955.1 Erysipelothrix sp. UBA3383
AATCCTGCATATGGATGCGGATAGAAGTTATGACTTGCCATAATATTATATTGATTTGGTAAATAATCCATAACCGTATCAATATATGCCGTATCAACACTCATGTTCATTTCTAATTTTAACCCATACTCATTAAATGACATCATGGCTTCTTGTTGTCCACCAAATCCACCATCAAGACGAATTCCATCGGCTCCAATATCATGGAAGAAGGATAGATCATCATAAGTAATTTCAAGTTCTTTAAATACACGTGGGTTAACATCAACAATGATTTCAAACCCTCTTGCCTTAGCAAATTGATTAATTTCTAAAAACTCAGCCTTAATTTCTTCTCTTGGCTTAGTTACTGATAATAAACATGAAAAGATTCTTGAAAATCCTGCTTCCGCAGCAACTTCAATATATGCTTTCATTTCTTCTACAGATGATTTATCTGCATAAATAGATATACCTAATTTTCTCATAAATAAATTCCTCCCGCTTACACTGGATAGATATCAAAAACCCAGAAGTAAGAAATACTACATCCTACGATGCTAAATAATAAAAATGTAATCCAAAACCCTTTGGTAAACCCACGGTTTGAATCCCTTACAAAAATACTGTAACTGGTTGTAAAACCTGTCATTAATCCAATGACCAAGACTCTTAGATAATAAAGTTTAAGACCCAATGCATCTAACATTAATGGAAAAACTAAACTTGCTAATAAGATACCAAAAACGATCATAAACGCACTTGTTACGGATAATCTGGTAAATGTACTTGGTTTGGGCATCACTCTATGTTTCATATTTGTCTCCCTTATAAAAAAGGTCTTGTTTTGCAACAAGACCAATCAATTATTAGTTTCCTTGTTCTTCTGCTAATAGACTGTTGTCATAAACAATAAAGAATGGAATATAAATTAGTGTTGCGATTACAATCAGTATAACACTTAAGATTGCTGCACGGATATCAAAGTTTGTAGCCATCCAAGCTCCAATTGGTCCAGGCAATGT
>DEPV01000083.1 GCA_002358955.1 Erysipelothrix sp. UBA3383
AGATGTTGAGCTTTTAAAGCGTTTCGTATCATCAAACGGGAAAATCATTCCTCGTCGTGTTACAGGAACAAAAGCTAAATACCAACGTCCATTAGCGGTCGCAATCAAACGCGCACGTCACATGGCTTTGTTACCATTCGTTTCAGAAAATTAATTAGCTTAAGCTCTCCGTATGGGGAGCTTTCTTTATCTTATGAAGGAGTGTTGAATATGAAGAGTGTAAAATCAGTTACCTATGGTGCGATGAGTGTAGGCTTATTGGCATTAATCTTATTATTGGATCGATTTTTAGTGGGGAACCTAGGGTTTATGATGTCCCTTTTGATACCTGTACCACTGGTTATTTACGGGATGAAGTTTAGCTTTAAGGATAGTATTGTGGTTTATTTTTCAATGGTGGTCGCTAGTGTCATCTTTAATGGTATGTTACCTGCAGTGATCAGTGTGATTGGCTTTGGATTAGTGGGTCTGGTTATGGTTTATACTAACGAACAAGAATACAGTGCTTTCATCAGTGATGTCTTGTTGTTTTTTAGTATGAGTATTATTTATACCATCATGATTGTCTTCTTTGAATCCTATTTTGGAGTATCCATCAGTGAAACTATTGATACAATTGCTCAGTATGCTCCGCAACTTTCTTATCAATTGCTGTATGGTGTCACGATTCTTTCCATCATTTTAACGATATTTATGGAGATGTTTATCGTTAAGACACTGGTCAAACTGATCGCAATGCGCATCTTACCAACCTTAAAAAAATAGATAAAAAAGCGTAAATATGTTACTATTGTACTAATGTAGGAGGTAGTTTATGAGGGATCAATTTGAACTTATAAAAGTTAGGCTCTTAAGCTTTTTATTACTAGAATTTCTTATTTTAATTGTATTCCAAGTATTTTTAATTGATTATTTGGTGGTTGTTCAATACATCCTTTTAGTCATTAACTGCATACTTGTTTTTTCCATGTATATTATTATGAATCATTCGCGTAAAGATCGTATGTTATCGGTCACTAAGATACTGGGAACAAAGTCTAAGAATGCACTGGATTATGGTCATGTGGGCATGATTACCATTGATGATAAGCGTTTGGTAACGTGGATGAGTGAACTGTTTTTGGAGTACCCTGATTTAGAGATTGGGATGCCTATTGATAAGATGTTTCCACCTGTAGTACCACTCTTAGAAAAAAATGAAGAGGAAGTTAAATTATCACTGGGAGAAGATATCTATCAAATCAGTATGATGGGCAGTCAAGATATCTTTTACTTTAAGAATATTACAGACTTAACTCAACTGGAACTGATCAATCGACACAACCAACTGGTATTGGGAATTGCCCATCTTGATAATTATGATGAGACCACCCAATATGAAGAGGAACAAACCATTGCCTTAATCGATTCCAACATTCGTCAAAGTGTTGTAAATTGGGCGGATAAACATCAAATGTTTGTACGTCGTATTCGACAAGACCGCTATCTCTTAGTATTAACAGAGAAGGCCTTTCAAGATGTTACTAAAGAACGTTTTAGTATCTTGCATGAAGTTCGTAAAGAAGGTGCAAAACTGGATACTAACATCACACTGACGCTGGCTTTTGCACGTAAGAGTGATAACTTCCAAGATCTGGAAGATATGAGTAATAAGGCTTTAGAAATGGGACAGAGCCGAGGTGGTGACCAAGTTGCCATCAATACAAAGGGTAGTCCAATGAAATATTATGGTGGTAATACTGAGGCTATTGAGAAACGTTCGAAAGTGCGTGTTCGTGTTATGGCACAAAACTTAGCAGAAACCATTAACAATGCATCCAATGTCATCATTGTTGGGCATAAGCAAACTGACTTTGATAGTTTTGGATCAGCACTGGGTGCATCATCCATTGCAAGTGTTTATAAAAAAGACGTACATATTGTTGTTGACTTTGAGGATGTGGAACACACACTTCAAAATGCAATCTTAGTACATGAAAAAGAAATGAAAAAAGATCATGATTTCATATCGCTTTCACATGCGCTATCTATAATGGACGAGTCAACCTTACTTATCATGGTTGACCATCATTCAATGAACCAAACTCAATTTCCTGAACTTGTTGAGAAGTGTCAGAACATTGTGGTTATTGATCACCATCGTAGAAATGCTGATTATGAGTTTGAACCGAAATTAACCTATATCGAGTCATCCGCATCATCTGCATCAGAACTTATTATCGAATTGTTTCCATACCATCGTCGAAACGTTGTTATATCACGCATTCAGGCTACATTCATGTATACCGGGATGTTAATTGATACCAATCATTTCAGAAATAGATCTGGAAGTAGAACCTTTGAAGCAGCAGCTGAATTGCGTAAATTCGGAGCTGATTTAGAGCTTGCTAGTGAGATGTTAAAAACAGATTACAGTGACTTTGAGATTAAGAATAAGATCTTAGCGAATTCGAAAATGTATGACGGGGATTGTGTCCTTGCTGCATATAAAGATAGTGATATACCACGTGCCCTGATGTCTCAGGTTGCAGATGAAATATTATCTGTAAAAGATGTTGAAGCTTCATTTGTGATTGCATCCGTTGAGGATGATGTCGTTGCTGTATCAGCCCGATCCAATGGGAAGCTCAATGTTCAAACTGTCATGGAGCGCATGGGTGGTGGAGGTCACTTCACCGGAGCAGCGGTACAACTGAGAGGACATTCGATCAACGATGTTGTTACACTATTAAAAGAATCAATTACACAAGTTAAAGAGGAGATGGATTAAAATGAAAGTTATATTATTGAAAGATGTAAAGAAGTTAGGTAAAAAGGATGACATTGTCGAAGTTGCAGATGGCTATGCTCGTAACTTTTTATTTCCTGGGAAATTAGCAGTTGCTGCTAGTGAAAAAGGAAAACAAATATTGTCTAACCAGCAAGAAGAACGTGCTATTGAAACAGCGAAAGATAAGGCTGCTGCAGAACTTGTTGCTAAAGAAATTGAAACACTACGCTTGGAGTTCCAAGTTAAAGTTGGTAAGGATGGACGTGTCTTTGGCTCTGTTTCTACAAAACAAATCGAAGATGAACTGAAAAAGAAACATAATATTACAGTGAACAGACGTAAGTTTAAACCAGCAGGACCGGTAACTCACCTAGGGTCAACACGTATTGAAGCAACTCTGTTTCCAGGGGTTACAGCAGAGATTCATGTTGTTCTTAAAGAGCAGTAGAAAGGGTAGTTATGAGACAATTACCATTTAGTATCGATGCTGAGATAGCTCTTTTAGGAACGCTTTTAGTGTATCCTGAGGCCGTCAATGGCATGGGTGAGTACAACTTAAGACTTGATGATTTTTATATTGGAGCTCACCAAACTATATTTGAACATATGATGGTGATTATCGATAGTGGACGTCTTCTGGATGCTAATACTTTAGTAGTGCGTTTAAAAGACCATAATGTTTTGGATGCTGTTGGTGGAATGGAATTTCTATTTACACTGACTCAAAATACGGCAACACCATCAAGCATTAAGCACTATGTTGATGTAGTGCAAGAAAAAGCACAAATCAGACGTTTGATTGGTGTTGGTGAATTGATTGCAGAACAAGGTTTTGATACTTCAGTGCAACTTGATAATCTCTTGGATTTAGCAGAGAAGTCAATTCTTGAAGTAACGCGCATCCGACGTACAACTGACATGTTAACATCACGTGAAGTGGTGAATGAATTCATGCGTAATCTTGAAGACATTCGAAACAATAAAGGTCGTATTACAGGGCTTTATACTGGGTTTCGAAGATTGGACCAAATTACCAACGGTTTGCAAAAAGGGGATTTAATCATTCTGGCTGCACGACCCTCTGTAGGTAAGACTGCTTTTGCACTGAACTTAGCATTGAATGTGGCACGTCGTAATGATCAAGGTACAGCAGGTGCTGCAATATTCTCCCTGGAGATGCCTGCAACCCATTTGATGTCACGTATGTTATCAGCGATGTCCAGTGTTAAATCGGAGTATTTAAGATCGGGTAATTTAAACGATGAACGTTTGAATAACTTGAACACTGCAGCTGCTATCATGTCGCAACTCAATATCTTTATTGATGATAGTTCAACCATTACAGTTCCTGAAATCTTCTCTAAATGTCGTAAGTTAAAGGCTGAAGGCAATTTGGATATTATTATCATTGACTATATCCAGCTGATATCAGGAAGTGGTAATGCCGACAGTCGTCAACAAGAAGTTTCTGAAATTTCACGTGGTTTAAAACAATTAGCACGTGAGATGGAAGTGCCAGTTATTGCACTATCACAGCTATCACGTCTTGTAGAACGTCGTGAAAACAAGGTTCCTCAACTGAGTGACCTTCGTGAATCGGGTTCCATTGAGCAGGATGCGGATATTGTTATGTTCTTATACCGTGAAGATTATTATTCTGATCGTGAAGGGGATGATCTTGGGGAAACACAAGAGAAACCTGAAATTACTGAAGTTATTGTAAAAATATCCAAGCACCGTCAAGGAGCACTGGATGATATTATTCTACAGTTCAACGCGTCTAAATCAGCGTTTTATGGAACTGCAGAAAATGAGGAGCGTTACGAATGAAAAAACAAGGATTATTAATTGTAGGAGCGTTACTGATCAGTGTGCTGATGGGTTTTGCTTTTTCAAACAAAGAAGAGCAAGCGAAAAAGAAAGCTCTTTATGAAGTGATTGATACAAGTGATGCTTTGTTTGCTCAAACAGTGCTCTATGAATCATCCACACCTACAGAAATTACAAAATTGTACCGCGATGATTTACTCATCGGAATTATTCATGATCAGACACAACTGGATGTCTTGTTTGAAAAAGTTTATAAAGAAGAATACGAAGCGGATTTCCCAGGTTCTAAGTTAGGGTT
>DEPV01000103.1 GCA_002358955.1 Erysipelothrix sp. UBA3383
ATGGAATTTAACACCTTGTTTTAAAGTGAAAGTATATGTTGTGTCATCTTTTGCTTCCCATTTTTCAGCAAGACCTGGACTTAATGATAAGTCTTCGTTTTGATGAATTAGAGTTTCAAAGATCTGACGTGCAACACGTGTTGTAGATTGTGTGTTTGTAGCCTGGATATCAAATGTGATCGCATCAGCACTTGATGCAACAACCAATGTATCTTTCTTGCCACCAGCTTCTCCACTATCGCCACCCTTAGACGAACATGCCGTCAGGACAAGTAGTGAAGCTAAAGCGATTACTAATAACTTCATTTTTGTAAGTTTCATATTGAACCTCCCTTTGTTTTCATAACTTTATCACGTATTTTTACATTGTGCAAGCATTATTATCACAAAAGTTTCATATTTCATGAAACAACTTACATTATTATGCAAGTGGCTCTACGAGTGGCTTTAAAGATGATTCAATATCAATTCTAGGGAACGAAAATCAATTACGACATACTGTTTCCTGAAAATACTTTCACCAAAGGAATAATATTTCTTACATTTTCACATCATTGAGGCGCAAAAAAAGACGTACCCTGTACGCCTTCCTTATATATAGCATTTGAAAGTTTATTTGTAAGCTAAGAGTTCACTCAGATACATGTAAGCAACACCAAAGCTTCCCACACCCAGCGCAATCATGATCCACTGCAGACTCTCACCAATGCCACTGAAGCCATAAGCAATCAGTAAACCACCCAATATGACATATAAAACAGTATTCATGATCAAGGCATCTTTACCCACCGTTTTATCAACATTAATATGATTACGAACATTTAAAGAGGGTAAGAATACTCTACGATAACGGTATTCTAAAAGAGCAATCAGTCCAATGGTGATTAAAAATATCATTTCATTCCCCAATTTAAAGTTATTTAAAAGCACTCCCAACATGATTGAAATGGTAAAACGATTGCGATAAAAACCATATTCTTTCGCTTGTTCAGGTTTCACCTCATAAATCTTACGGGTAAAGATATCTTTAAAATACTTTGTTGTTACTTCTGGTTTCTTATTACTTTTCTTTGTCTGTTTCATAAAAACCTCCGTCCATAGTTTCTATATTATACTAAATTTAACACACTTGGGGAGCTATTTGTGTTTTTGTGTATACTTTTTGTAAGTTTCGACAAACACATTGTTAGTTAGTGCAAAAGAAATTATACTTGAAATGTAAAAATTGATATAGAAAGAGGGATTACAATGTTTGAAAAAACGAAAGAAAAATGGGAAACACTCAAAGGTGCACATACTGCTCGTGAGATTTCTCAACAACCATCAACATGGTTTGAAACCTATGAAATCGTATTAAACCACCGCGATGAGATCAAAGATTTCATCAGCGAGGTCACATCTGCAGAAGATTTTGACATTATCTTCACAGGAGCTGGAACCAGTGAATTTGTTGGTAACTCACTTGCACCTTTATTAGTCGAAAAATACAACCATAAAGTGCATTCCATTGCGACAACAGATATTGTTGCATCACCAAGACAATTCATTCATCCAACTAAACCAACACTTGTTGTTTCATTTGGACGTTCAGGAAACTCTCCTGAATCCATTGGTGCTGTTGAAATCATCAACACCATCAACCCTAATGCAAAACACTTAATCATTACATGTAACCATGAAGGTAAGTTAGCACTTCGCGAAGATGCAAACATCTATGCAATCAAATTACCTAAGGAAACCAATGATCAATCTTTTGCAATGACAAGTTCATACTCAAACATGTTCTTTGCAGCATTGCTTGTATTTAACATTGATACAATGGAGACATACCTACCAAGTATCAAGGAAGCTGCACAAGCTGCTAATAAACTATTAACAGAAGACTTCCAAGACATCATTGATATGATTGAAGGCTTTGACTTCAAACGTATTGTTTATCTTGGAGATGCAGGACTGAATGGAGTTGCTCAAGAAAGTTCATTAAAAATGTTAGAACTGACAGCTGGGGATGTTGTAACAATGTACAACACACCATTGGGCTTTAGACACGGACCAAAATCAATCATTAACAACGATACATTAGTTGTTGTCTTAATGAGTGATGATGAGTACACACGTCCTTACCAAATTGACCTCATTAAAGAAATGTCAGCACAACGTAAAGACAACAAGTTAATTGCAATTGACTCACGTCAAGATGATAGTATCCCAGAACTTGTGGATGCATACTATACAATTAAGTATGAAAATGATGTTAATCCTGAACTTATTGGTTTAAACATGGTGATCTATGCTCAAATTTTCTCACTGTATAAATCATTACACTTAGGTAAGACTCCAGACAACCCATGGCCAAGTGGTGAAGTCAACCGCGTCGTACAAGGTGTTATCTTATACCCATATACAAAGGAGAACTAACATGATTGGAATCATTGTAACAGGACATGGACATTTTGCTAAGGGAATGGGATCAGCTTTATCACTGATTGCCGGAGACCAAAGCAACTATAAAGAAGTAACGTTTGAAGATGGTAAAACACCAGAAATACTTGCTGAAGAATTACAAGCAGCAATCACAGAATTAAACACAGACCAAGGCGTATTGATCTTTTCTGACTTAAAGGGAGGTACTCCTTACAAAGAATCTGTGGTATTATCTATGAGCAATGAGAACGTACACGTTTTCGGCGGTACTAATATCGCAATGCTTTTAGAAGCTTCATTAATGCGACTGGCAGAGCCTGAAATTGCTCAATTTGCTAAGGACCTTCATGCAACAGGTCTTAACCAAGTTGATCTCTTTGACCCAGCTTCACTGGTTCGCGAACAAGATAATGAGGAAGAAGACGGTATTTAAACTCATTAAGGAGAACTTCAATGAACACATGGAATATAGTTTTAATTTCAGTTATTACATTTGCTGTAATGATTGGATTGCTCATGACAGTGTATACACTGATTTCAGCAAAAAATATTAAGAAACAACGAACACGTATGCCAGACTTAGTTTCAGAATTGAAATCCGGCACTAAAGTGATGTTTGCAGGGGGCCTAATTGGTACTGTTGTTAGCAAGGATGATAACTTTGCTAAACTTCGTATCGACAACAACACCGTTGTTGAAGTTGCAATCTACAGCATCTCAACCATTATCGTTTAATCATAATATTAAAAATACTCAGCCACGACTTCTTGTGTGCTGAGTATTTTTTTACTTAATTTTAGTTTTCGGATGATTGTTTGAATACCGATTGTGAGAATTCAGAGGGCGCTAAGCCATAACGACTCTTAAACTTACGTGAGAAATAGTGAATGGAACTAAAGCCCAACTTAAAGGCTATTTCAGTAATTGGATACTTCTCTTCTAAGATCATGTGTTGTGCTAAGTTCATCTTCTCCTCATTAATATACTGTTTGGGTGCCATGTTCAAGTTTTTCTTAAACAGGGTTTGTAGTGTTGAGCGACTGATGGAAAAGTGCATGCAGATCTCTTCAATGGTAATGGGTTCGTATATATTTTTATGAATGTAATTGGTAATCTCATTCATCAACTCATTCTCAAAGTTAACCTGAATTGGATTTGAAACCTTATTCTCATCACGATGAACATCATCATAGTGAACCAAATGAATCATGATTTCCTTGAGGTATGCAATCATCATATCGCGAGCATACGGCAATTCATCATTCTCCATAATCGTAGATACACGGATGAAGTTATTCACCAATTGATACAACTCATTGGAACACTGAAACACTTTATTCTTAATGTGTTTTAAGGATTCACTGTTGGCATCAATGTTCATATCAAACATGATCGTCACATAAGAACACGAACTCTTACCTAAGATTTCTTGCTTATGAAATTGGCCTGGAAAGTATAAAATCATTTCCTGGTTGGCCATTTCAAAGGACTTACCATCAATATCAGTACGCAGTTGTCCTGTATCAACATAGGTCAATTCCCAGAAATAATGCTCTTCCCCATCAAAATGGTAGTCTTTCCCCTTTACATTATAGTAGTAAGAATAAATCTCACTCACGCTTAATTTAGGTTTTATGGGTTTATAGACATAAGGCACTTTCAAAGGAACCTTTTGCAGTTCTGCAGCTTCTGTTTGATAAGGACCCATCTCAATCACGATGGATTGTGTGATTGGAACGATGTTGAACTTTATATTGGCATTCAGTACAACATTACGATGAATGACAAATTGTTCCAAATGCTCATCTTCTGTTTCAATGATCAAAATAGCAATACCGCTCAATAATTTAACATAGGTTCTAAAAGGGTTAAAATACAGGTCATTGGCTGCTTTACCCTCGTGATAATTGCGTTTTACGGCATATGGCGACTCTTCATCCATCACTTTACCGTACTTTAAAAACTGTGGACTCGTGGTTTTTAGGTACATAATCATCCCTCCATATGTTTATAGTATCACAATATACACTTACATTTTTACTTGTTTTTGTATTATATATTATTAATTTGTACAAATTTCACTTCTAAAAGTACAACAGTATATGTGAAAGTGTGGGTTATACTATAAGCATAAGAGCGCTTACACTCTTATTCGGAAGGGGGTCATGAAAATGGCAAATATAGTATTAACACGAATCGACAACCGTATGATTCATGGACAAGTTGCAACTCAGTGGAGCGGTAACATCGGAGCGAACCTACTTTTAGTAGCAAACGAGGATGTTGCAACCAACCCGATGAGACAGGGTTTAATGGATATGGCTGCACCAAGTTATGCACAAACACGTTATTGGTCACTTCAAAAAACGATTGACACAATACACAAAGCTTCTGACAAGCAGAAGATCTTCTTAATTTGTGAGAACCCACAAGATGTTCTTACATTGGTAGAAGGTGGTGTACCAATTAAAAAAGTAAACATTGGTAACATGCACATGGCAGAAGGAAAACGTCAGGTTGCAGGATCCGTCGCAGTAGACGATGCAGATGTTGCAGCATTCAGACGACTCAAAGAATTAGGCGTTGAACTTGAAATTAGACGAGTACCTCAAGAAGGTACAGAGAGTCTAGACAAACTATTCGAATAATAAAGGAGAAAACAAACTATGTTGGGAAATTTTACAATTATCCAAGTACTGTTGGTTCTCGTAGTAACATTCATTGTTGCTATTGACCAATTCAGTTTCCTGGAATCGTTATATCAACCAATTGTTGTAGGTCCAGTTATCGGGTTAATCCTTGGTAATCCAGATCTAGGACTTGTAATTGGTGGTACATATCAATTGATTACTATTGGTTCCATGCCAGTAGGTGGAGCACAACCACCTAACGCTGTTATGGGTGGAATCATGGCTACTATCTTAGGGATTTCAATGGGAGAGGCAGATCCTACTGTTGCAGTTGGACTTGCAATTCCATTTGCGCTCTTTGGACAATATGCTGTAACAACAACATTTGCTCTAATGGCACCTCTAATGGCTAAAGCAGATCAGTATGCTGATGAAGCAAACCCTGCTGGAATTGTAAAACTGAACTACTTCGCAATGGGACTACTTGGATTACTATTCGTAGTTATCGTTGCTCTTGGAATGATCGTTGGTGAGGCACTAAGTACTCAACTGATCGAAATCTCATATAACTTATCATGGTTCATGGCAGGACTTGCTGTAGCTGGTGGTATGATGCGTTATGTTGGGTTTGCTATCTTAATGAAAATTATGTTAGCTGGAGACCTATGGGGTTACTTCGGTTTAGGATTTGCTTTCGCTACTATTGTTGGACAAATTCCAGCATTAGGTGGATCAGCACTTGTTATCCTAGCGGTAATTGGTGCAGCATTTGCAGTTCAAGACTTTGTATCTAATACAAAACTATCTGGACTGACAGTATCAGGAGGTGACGAAGATGGAATCTAGTACATATAAAGATCTGAATCCGGCTCCACAACTGGATCAAAAAACTCTGAATAAAATGGTATGGCGCTCACTCTTCCTACAAGCTTCATTCAACTATGA
>DEPV01000085.1 GCA_002358955.1 Erysipelothrix sp. UBA3383
ACAGGTTATGATGAAGCGGATGTACTGGCACGATTACAACACATTGAACAAACACGCAAGAAGCGACATGCATTATTAATTATTTCAGAAAAAATTACAGATGTTGATTTACTCGCTAAAAAGATATCTCAATTTACTGGATTTTCAGGTCGAGCAACAGTCTTAGGACACATTCAACGCGGTGGTTCACCAACTGCGCGCGACCGTATCATTGCTAGCCAATTTGGGGACATGGCAGTCCGCCTTCTACAAGAAGGTGTGGGTAATAAGTGCTTAGCACTGCGCCATGAAGAATTTGTAGCAATTGATATTGAAGAGGCATTACACATGCCAAAAGTATCTCGTAAAGAGTTATTTGAATTACATGACAGAATGGTTTAGGAGGAAAAATACTATGACTCATGAATTAAAAAAGACAAAGGTAATTTGTACAATCGGACCTGCATCCGAAACACCAGAAATGGTTGAAGCACTGGCTAAAGAAGGGATGAACATTGTTCGTTTCAACTTCTCACACGATGTGCAATCAAACCACTTAAAACGTAAAAATATGGTAACTGAAGTATCAGAGCGTACAGGAATGACACTGGCTACATTACTTGACCTTAAAGGTCCAGAAATCCGTTTAGGAGATATGGACAACGGTGGTGTTGAATTTGCAGCTGGAGACATTGTTAATGTTGGATTTGAAGCAGATTATAACGGAAACAAAGAACGTTTCACACTTTTAGTTCCAGAAGTATATGCGGATGTTCAAGTGGACGACTACATCTTAATTGATGATGGTAAAGTTCGTTTAACAATCATCGACAAAAAAGATGGCGACTTAGTGTGCCGTGTTGAAAACCCAGGAATGATCAAAACACGTAAAGGGGTTAATATTCCTAACGTTGTATTATCAATGCCATTCTTATCAGAACGTGATGCAAGCGATGTTAAATTCGGTGCAGAAAACGGATGGGACTTCATTGCAGGATCATTTGTTCGTCGTGCAGCTGACGTTTTAGACATTCGTAAAGTTTTAGACGATGCTGGACGTCCAGAAATGCAAATCATTGCTAAAATCGAAAACCAAGAAGGGTTTGACAACATCGAATCAATTCTTGAAGTTGCTGATGGTGTGATGGTTGCTCGTGGAGACCTTGGAGTTGAAGTTGAAACACACTTAGTTCCAATCTACCAAAAACAAATCATTAAAACAGCAAACCGTATGGGTAAACCAGTTATTACTGCAACTCATATGTTAGAGTCAATGCAAGATAACCCACGTCCTACACGTGCTGAGGCAAGTGATGTTGCAAACGCAGTATTAGATGGAACTGATGCAGTTATGTTATCAGGTGAATCAGCAGTAGGGTCATACCCAGTTGAAGCAGTTCGTACAATGAACAACATCGCAGTAGCAATGGAAGCAATCATTCCTTACCGTGAGCGTTTAGAAACACAAATCGCTTCATCAAAACGTACAGTTCAAGACTCAATTGGTATCTCAATTGCAGAAACTGCACTAAACTTAGATGACGTATCAGCAGTTGTTGCATTTACATCATCAGGTTCAACAGCAAAACGTCTTGCTAAATACCGTCCAAATGTACCTGTATTAGCAGTTACATTCTCAAAAGAGACACAACGTTCTCTATCAGCAATTTGGGGAGTTACACCAGTATACTCAGAAGTACGTAACGACTTAACAAACGATGATGAAATTGCATCAAAAGTTGCTAAAGAATTCGGTATTAAACCAGGAAATAAAGTGATTATCGCAGCTGGATATCCAACTGGAACAGGTAACACAAACTTAATGAAAATTATTGAAGTAAAATAAAACATAGTACATAAACGTAGGGGGTTTGATTTATGAAAACTTACTTAGGAGTCGATCTGGGAGGGACTAATGTGCGTGTTGCCGTTATTACCGAAACAGGATCAATCTTAGAAGAAATCAAAAGACCATCTCTATCCGATCAAGGACCAGAGGTGGTCCTTGATAATATTATAGACATGGCGCAAGGTTTAAAAGGGTATGATAAGTGCTCTGGAATGGGAATTGGAATACCAGGACCGGTTGATACCGTGAAGGGTTGTGTATCCATTTCAACCAATCTTAAAGGCTTTACAGGGTTTCCTGTCATTGACTACTTATCAAAGCATTTTGATATGCCAATTTACATGGATAACGATGCCAACGTAGCAGGGCTTGCAGAAGCGGTTGTTGGTGCAGGAGCAGGACTTCCTGTCGTGTATTACTTAACACACTCCACCGGAATTGGTGGTGCACTGGTGATCAATGGTAAGACTGTATCAGGACGCCTTGGTTATGCAGGTGAAATTGGAAATATTATTATTGATCGTGATCGTGAGGATCAAAGTGATGTTAATGCATTGAATGTTGGCGCTGTAGAAAATGAAGCAAGTGGATCAGCACTGGTTCGTAAGGCACAACGTTTATTGGATAAAGACATTACTTCAGCACGTTCGATCTTCCTTCTTGCACAAGAAGGCAATGAAGTTGCAATCAAATTGATCGATGATATGGCTTATGATATGGCAAGTTTATTGTCCAGCATTGCCCATGTTGTAGATCCACATGCCTTTGTATTGGGTGGTGGTGTTACTTTAGCGCGCGATGAATACTGGCCAAAGATGATTGCGTATTATCAAGAATTAGTACATCCTTTAATGAAAGATGTACCCTTTAAAGAAGCTTTACTAGAAGAACCAGGAATTATTGGTGCAGCGATGTTGTGCCGATAGAGAAGGAGATTTTATGTCTTTATTAAAGAAATATGCCGATTTAGCAATTCAAACAGGAGTAAACATTCAAAAAGATCAAACTTTAATGATTAATGTTTCTGCTGAACACTATGAATTTGCACGACTTTTAACAGAGTCTGCTTATGAAGCAGGTGCTGGCAAGGTTGTTATTAAATGGAGTGATGATCACATCTCAAAGATGCACTATGTGCACCAATCCATTGAAACTTTAGAATACATTCCATCATGGCTGATTGAAGAATACGATGAGTACATGAAGGATGGTTTTGCACGATTGAGTGTTTATTGTCCATCTCCTGGCTTGATGGCTGATGTTGATGGGGATAAGATTGCTGCTGCTTCTAAAGCAAGTGGTGAGGCAATGAAAGCACTGCGTGCTTACACCATGTCAAACCAAGGTCAGTGGTCACTGATTTCACTGCCATCAAAAGAGTGGACCAAAGTTATTTATCCTGAACTTTCTTATGAAGAAGGTTATGATAAACTGCTTGAAGCAATCCTCTTTGCATGCCGTATTAACGAAAATGATAATCCGGTAGACTTATGGGATGCACACAATGCTCAACTCTTAAAACAAAATACAATTCTAAATGATTACAACTTTAAGTCATTACACTTTAAAAATGATTTAGGAACCGACATCCATGTGGGTCTTGTTAAAGATCATGTATGGGCAGGTGGTATGGAAACATCAGGTAAAGGTATTACCTTTAATCCTAACATCCCAACTGAGGAATCCTTTACAATGCCAGATAAGAACAATGTGAATGGCCGTGTCTATTCTACAAAACCATTGAACTATCATGGTAAGTTAATTGATGAATTCTGGTTGGAATTCAAAGATGGTGAAGTGGTAGATTATGATGCTAAACAAGAAAAAGAAACATTGAAGAACTTATTAGAAACAGATGCAGGGTCATTACGTATTGGTGAAATTGCGCTGATCTCACATGATTCTCCAATTTCAAATCTGAACATCTTATTCTACAACACATTATTTGATGAGAATGCATCATGCCATATGGCACTGGGTGCAGCTTATCCAATGAACCTTAAAGGTGGAACATCCATGAGTCGTGAAGAACTGAATGAAAAAGGTGCTAACGATTCCATCAATCATGAAGACTTCATGTTTGGTAGTAGCGATATGAGCATTGTAGGAACAACCTATGATGGTCAAGAGATTGAAATCTTTAAAAACGGTAATTTTATTTTCTAAAAAGCGTGTAACAACGCTTTTTTATTAATACAGAAGGAGATTTATATGAGTACAATTGATAAAAAATATGCAGATTTATTGGTTCAAGTAGGAATCAACGTACAAAAGGGACAAACATTACTGATTAATGCTGATCCTGTACACCATGAGTTTGTAACACTACTAACAGAAAGTGCTTATGAGCGTGGTGCCAAGCAAGTCATTGTAAAATTTGCAAGTGAGGCCTTAGATCGCCTGGACTACTTAAATATGGATATTGAAGATCTAACCGATGTTAAACAGTGGCAAATTGATGAGTCCAATTGGCAAATCAGTACAGATTTTTGTACGATTGCACTACGCTCACCACACCCTG
>DEPV01000117.1 GCA_002358955.1 Erysipelothrix sp. UBA3383
CATGGATGAAGAGAAACAACGATTGTGTTGTCAGTTGGCAGCATACTTCAGTGCAGGACGACACTCCTCTTCTGTAGAAGTTCATTATACTCAGGTTCGTAATATTAAAAGAGTCTCTAAAGGACCTTTGGGACTTGTTAGTCTTTCAACACAAAAGAGTATGTTTATTGATCCTGATGAAGCGTATCTTTCAACTTACTTGAAGCAATAAACTTGTAGTCTGGCATATGTGCTTCTATTAAGGCATAGAATGCTGCAGAGTGATTAAACTCAATTAAATGAGCACACTCATGCAAGATGACATACTTAATAAAATCAATCGATTCGTGAAAGAGATAGGTATTAAAGGCCAATTCACCTTTACTGCTGCATCGACCATGAATGCGTTTATAACGTCTCACCTTTATGGGAGGCGTTTTTAATTGCAGTCGTGCTGCATAATAAGGAACATAATCTTCAAGAATCATGATAAGTCGTTCTTTAAAGAAATCTTCCAGTTTACGATTGGCTAAATCAAAACTCATACTTTCTGGTTTTGATAGGATTAAGTGTTTATCTTCTGAATCCATATGCACTGAAAATTGCTTGTTTTTTATGATACTCAGTTCATAAATATCACCAAAGATACGTGCATGGGTATCTGTTGATATATCAATACCCGGACGCTCATAGACTTCCAATTTCCCTAAGATCCATGCCTCTTTAGATGCTACAAAATGATCAATCTGAGATTGATCTAGAAACATCGGTGCTTTAACAATGACCTTACCATCGCGAATGATGATGGAGAGTGTTTTTCGCTGGGAGCGTGTTAGTGTATAATTCATGTCTAGATTATACCACTCTTAAGTAAAAATAGTGCTTTAAGGCGTCAATTCTTTAATTAAGACTGCCTTATAAAAACGTATGGAAACATGCTATAATGAATCAAGGTGATAAATTATGAAAAATGTAGATATATTCTTTTTTGATGTGGATGGAACTTTACTGGACAACCACCATCATAAGATTTCAGATTTAACAGTTAAGGCTTTGAAAGCATTAAAGGAAAAAGGTTATAAAGTTGCTTTGTGTACAGGACGTAACTATGAAGGTATTAAAGAACTTGATATTGTAGACCTGATTGAATGGGATGCATTTGTCCTTGCTAATGGTTCTTTATTGCTCGATAAAGATTTAAACTTAGTCGATGAGATGATTTTTGATGCTGACTTGGTCAAACGCATTGATGATGCCGTATCGGGTCCTTTATTGGTTGAAGGAGATATTAACTTCATTACTAAAGAAGCTCACGACAAAGTCAATCAAGCATTTGTACACTTTGGTACAGAACCGTATGATGTGATTGAATACGATGGACAGAAGATCTTCAACATCATTTGTTATGATTTTGATGAAATTGAAGGTGACCTTGCAGATGAAGTTGTTGCTCGTTGTCAAATCTTTGAAGATCAACTGGGTAATATGGAAATCATTCCAGTTGAATCTGGTAAACACAATGGAGTACAACGTGCCAATCAATTATTAGGTACGAGCCATTATGCAGCTTTTGGAGATGGGGAGAATGATGTTGAATTCTTACGCCATGCACCAATTTCTGTAGCGATGGGAAATGGCTGTCAAAATGCGAAAGATGTAGCTTCACACATCACTGAAACTGTCGATCAAGATGGAATTTATAAAGCATTGAAACACTTTGGAGTATTATAGGGAGACTTTGAATGGATAAAAGAGAAATTGAATTAGCAAAACAAAATATATTGAAGGACCGTCGACGACGCTTAGTCTATATCAATCAGGACCGCGTTAGTGGACAACACATTACAGAAAGTGATATGAAACTGTATTCTTTCCTAAAAAACAGTAACTTAATTGGACTGCTTGTCTTCTTATTAATATTTGGAATTTTTGGAAAAAGTATCATCTTAGGATTATCATTAATGTTTGCAATTATATTAGTTGCACACTTATACCTTAGATTTGCATTCTTACCAAAACGACCAACCGTTAAATTAGGTGATGCAGACTTTCAAAAAATGGAATCAAGAGATTACTTAAAAGCGATTGAAGCTAATAAGTTTTCTCATATCATGATTCTGATTGTATTAGCATTAATGGTATTACTTCGTTTCATGGATCAAAATGCTCCGCTAACAGGGCTAGAATTTGAAACTGGCCGCATTGCGATTATCTTCTTTGCAACACTTGCTGCAATCCAAGTTCCGGATTACTTAAAGGTTCGTAAAGCACGTAAACAAGCAAAACAATAAAACTTAAAGTATGTCTTTTACGGACATACTTTTTTAATGCCTGTGTTATAATAATCAAGCTTAACAGAGGTGACCTATATGGCAAAAATTACAGCAGAAATCAGTTCTACACAACTCAATCGAACAGTAAGTATTACAGTAATCTTACCCGATGAAAATACCCATAAATCTCCATTTAAGACCTTATATTTATTACACGGTTTAACAGGCAATCATTCATCATGGACTACTAATACCAATCTACAAGGCTTAGCAAACCAGTATCAGCTTGCTTTTGTAATGCCTAGTGGTGAGAATAAATTCTATCTTGATCAGGAATCAACATTAGAGTTCTACTCTCAATATATTGGTAAAGAACTCGTATCCATCACGCGTTCACTCTTTCCTTTATCTGACAAATATGAAGATACATGGATTGGAGGCTTATCAATGGGAGCATATGGTGCTTTATATAATGGGTTTCGATATGCTGATACCTTCAGTTCTATTTTCGCATTTTCAAGCGCCCTTTTTCCAATGACCTTCCCTATCATTGAACATTGTGACTTTCCTTTATTAATGAATCCCTCATACCTAAATACGATTTTTGGTAATCTGGAATCATTTCAAGAAAGTGATAAAAACTATATAACCCATCTTAATAAACTCGATACAAAGAATATCCCGAATTTATATCTATCTTGTGGAAAAGATGATTTATTCATTGAGTATAATCGTAAGTTTCATCAGTACTTAACCACTTCAAAGATTACACATACCTATATTGAAATTGAAGGAAGTCATGACTGGGACACATGGCAAACTATGATCAATCAAGCTTTAAAACATCAATTCAACCAAACTAAAGACCTGTTTCGTTAGAGACAGGTCTTTAATTTAAGGTCTTAAGAACTCTCGTTCATTAAAGTATCCATTTAAATATACTTGAGATGATACAGCTAACTTACGATTTACCAGAGCATTATTTCGAATAACCTCTTCATCCGTATAAGTTCTTGCTTCATCATAAGGTGTAAACTTAGAGCTATTAGTATCAAAGCGTCCTATTTGATCACGCCATGAACCATTTTGGAAAATTGCACGATTATTATCATATGAGAATATATCACTTCCCATATACAAGCGTGGATCATAATCAAGGTTAAACATATTCGCTAATGTCGGTACAAGATCAATTGTACTGGAAACCTTTGTGACTTTTTCACTTTGAATCTTCGGTGTGTAAATCATAAAAGGTGTTGCATCAAAGAAAGCACTTGGTGCTGGATCATATGTAAACTTTTCTATATCCCCACTCTGTAACTTAAAGGGACGATGATCACTGAATAATACCAGTACCGTGTTATCGATTGCTTCCAAATGCTCTATGAGATACGCAATTGAAGCATCCAGTTCCTTAGCTTTAGACATATAACGAATGAT
>DEPV01000082.1:0-287 GCA_002358955.1 Erysipelothrix sp. UBA3383
ACATCAGAGTCAGCATGCCAAGGAATCTTAGTTAAAGCTACTAACGAATCTAAATACAACACTCTAGAAGATTTCGCTAATGTTAAGATCGGTGCTCAAAACGCATCAGCACAACTTGGATATGTTAACGAACAACTTCCAGATGCTACTCAACAACTCGTATCAAGCCTTAACGATGGTGTTCTACAACTGAAAAACGATAAAATTGATGCACTTGCAATCTCATGTGCTTCAGGAGAATCTGTTGTAAAATCAAACTCAGACTTAGTCTTATCAGAAGTTAAATT
>DEPV01000082.1:353-3968 GCA_002358955.1 Erysipelothrix sp. UBA3383
AAGAAATCAATGCAATCATCGAAGAAATTAACGAAAAAGGTTTATACGTTCAATGGTATGAAGAAGCTAAAATTCAAGCTCAAGAACTTGGCTTAGATACGGAGTAATGCATTGACAAAAATTATTAACATTCTTCAAAGTTACTACCCCTTATTCCTACAAGGAATTTGGGGTACACTTTGGATCTCAGCGGTTGTCGTGCTCTTTGGTTCCCTCTTAGGTGGAATCATTGCATTGGGTAAATTGAGTAAAAAGAAAATCATCACCCTACCGATCAACATCTATACTGAAGTTGTTCGTGGAACACCGGTTCTACTCCAGTTATACTTATTCAGCTTTGGACTCTCAAAGTTCTCCCCTATTACATTTAAGGAAGAATTTTGGATCATCCTAGCACTTGTTATTAACTCCTCTGCCTATGTTGCAGAAGTGGTACGTTCAGGAATTAACGCAATTGATAAAGGACAGTTTGAAGCTGCTAAAAGTTTAGGTCTATCCGATAAAACAATGATGCGTAAAATTATTTTACCTCAAGCAATCAAAAACATTCTACCTGCATTTGGGAATGAATTCATCATGATGGTTAAGGAAACATCCCTTGCTTCCATCTTCTTTATCCCATCCCTAATGACAACAGAAAGCATTGTCTCAGGTATGACTTATGCACGTATGGAAACACTGATTATTACAGGTGTTCTCTACCTTATTATTACAGTTCCACTATCACAAATCGTGGGACGTTATGAAAGAAAGTTGGCTCAAAATGACAGATAAACTGATTGAACTAATCGATATTAAAAAATCATTTGGCAGCCTTGAAGTTCTGAAAGGCGTTAATCACGACATTAAAAAAGGTGATGTTGTTTCGATCATTGGACCTTCTGGTTCAGGTAAATCAACACTCCTACGTTGCATTAACTTACTTGAAACACCCACATCAGGTGTGATTAACTTCCGTGGTCAAAACATTCTTGAACCTAAAGTTAACATTGACGCCATTCGTAAAGACATTGGAATGGTATTCCAACACTTCAACGTATTCCCTAACTTAACCGTACTTCAAAACATTACCTTAGCACCTATGAATGTTAAAGGCATGTCAAAAGAAGATGCAGAAACACTTGGAATGCAATTACTTGAGCAAGTGGGTCTTAGCGATAAAGCCAATGAATATCCTGATAAATTATCAGGGGGTCAAAAACAACGTTTAGCAATTGTCCGAGCAATGGCGATGAACCCAGAGGTTATGCTCTTTGATGAACCAACATCAGCACTGGATCCAGAAATGGTAAAAGATGTTCTTGATGTTATTAAAACATTAGTCGACTCAGGTATGACCATTGTTATTGTTACTCATGAAATGAACTTCGCAAAAGAAATCTCAGACACAGTCCTCTTTATGGATAATGGAGTTATCGAAGAATCCGGAACACCGTCCGAAATCTTTGACAATCCTCAGAATAAGAGAACTCAAGAATTCCTAAGTAAAGTACTATAATACTCACAAAGCCCTTAAACAGGGCTTTTTTTAAAACCCTAAATTTTTTATTCGAAAATATCAAAATTTGACAATACACAGTATCTCTCCTACAATATTAGTGTATAAAAACAATATTTTTCCTAACAAAGGAGCAAAAATACAGGGAACCCTGTGTTTTTTGTATGGATGGAGGTCATAGAATTTGAATATTTTTATCAAAGTTGGACTCGTGGTTATTTTCGGGTTCATTGGAGGTAAGGTCGCACGTAAGTTAAACTTACCTGATGTTACCGGGTTTCTGATTGGGGGCTTGTTCTTAGGACCCTCATTCTTGAAGATTATTACTGAAGTTGATTCACCAATGATTAACTTCGTTAACGAATTGGCATTATCTGCAATTGCATTTAACGTCGGTGGGGAATTCGTTATCAAACAAATTAAAAAATTAGGAAAAGAAATCTTCCTAATTACCGTGTTTGAAGTTCTAACAGTTGTCGCTCTAGTATTTGTAGTAATGTTCTACTTACTGGATCAAACGTTTGTCTTTAGTATCATGGTTGCATCCATGTCAGCAGCTACTGCACCTGCGGGAACCATGATGGTTATCCGACAATACCGAGCAAAGGGACCCATGACTAATACAATCTTACCCGTTGCAGCACTTGATGATGCATTGGGAATCATTGTCTTTGGATTAGCAATGTCACTTGCTAAAATTTCATTGGGTGAGGTAAGTGGTAGTGCATTAATGCTAACCGCTGCACCTTTCTTAGAAATTGCATTCTCTTTACTCTTGGGTGGAATATTAGGACTTGTCCTTACTTACTTAGAGAAATACATTAAATCTACTGAAGAAATGACATCTTTTATACTAATCTTTATTCTGATGAGTTCAGGACTTGCTTACTACTTTGGAATAAGCTCATTATTATCATCAATGATGATGGGTGGAGTATTTGTTAACTTAAGTGTTAAACCATTAAAAGGGTTCAGTAACATTAATACATTCATGCCACCCTTTAACCTCTTGTTCTTTGCATTTGCAGGATCAAGTTTAGACTTATCAATCCTTGGGTCCATAGGAGTTCTTGGATTAGCGTTTGTATTCTCACGCATTGCTGGTAAAGTTCTTGGTTCAACCATCGGAGCACACCTTGCAGATTCAGAACCTGTTGTTAAGAAGTACCTAGGTTGGGCACTTCTACCTCAAGGAGGTATATCAATCGGTTTATCCATGATTGTTAAAGAACAATTACCTGCATACAGTGATGGTATTGTAACTCTTATTTTATTTGCTGTACTCGTATTTGAAATAGCAGGACCAATTCTTGCTAAAGTAGCAATTACTAAAGCTGGCGAAGTTAACGCCATATAATAAGGAGGAATTATAAATGCACGCATTATTCTTAGTTTTAAATAAAACAGATGAATTAGAAGATGTACTTGCAGCGATGATGAAAGCTGGAGTTAAGGGAGCTACTATTGTAGACTCTCAAGGTATGGGTTCTGCAATTGTTATTGGAGATAACCAAAATCTACCTTTATTTGGAAGTTTAAAGTCCATGTTTGACCGCGAGCATCCATTTAATAAAACCGTTTTTACAGTGATCGAAACCGATGAATTACTTGAAAACGTAATCGACGCAATTCGTTCCACAGTAGGAAACTTAGACAAACCTGGTGAAGGGTTAATGTTTACAGTTCCTGTAACCAATGTTTACGGAATGCGAAAAGACTAAAAACAATTGATCAAGGTACTTACTTTTTACTCAAAACCTCAATATAGGTCACGATAAAGTAAAATCAACAGTAACTACATTACAAAAAAATAGCATTGTATGATTCTAATCCTTATAAGGAAATGAACTTACAATGCTTTTTTTATCTAGAAAAATTTGAAGATAGAATAAGTATTATAAAAAATATCTGTAAACTTATCTTTGGACTTTACCATTATTAAATTATGAAAACCTCAAACGTTAGATTCATAAAAGTATGAGATCGATATTGAGGTTTTTCATTCATTCTATTTTACTTTATTCATTCAATAGTCAGATTTTCCATATTAAGTAAACTAGATTGTTAAATTTAGTATATACTGATACATTTCAAACAATTGAATGCATCTATGAATT
>DEPV01000071.1:0-539 GCA_002358955.1 Erysipelothrix sp. UBA3383
GTCACATATTGACTCACATCGATATGGGCCTCTTCTGCAAGTATTTCAACAGCTTCCATAAAACTGATGTTATTGATATTTTGTAAAAACGTAAAGGCATTACCCCCAGCACCACAGGTGAAACATTTATAAATTTGTTTATCTGCGGCTACTGACAAGGATGGGTTACTATCCTGATGAAAAGGACAGATTCCCCAATAGTTGTTGCCCTTTTTATTAAGACTTAAGTGTTTCGAAACAAGATCGACCAAATCGACTTTGGAGCGAATCTCATTAATTAACCCATCTGGCATTCGCCTGCTCATAAATTAACCTCTAATTTCTTTTAACATCAATGCGCGTGCATCTTCAATGCTTAAACGTTCCTGTTCCATAGAATCACGATGACGCAGTGTCACTTGTCCATCTTCTAAGGAGTCAAAGTCAACAGTAACTACATATGGTGTTCCTACTGCATCTTGACGACGGTAACGTTTCCCAATACTTCCACTCTCATCATAGTCCACTGAGAAGTCTTGTAATAGATCCATCATAACTTC
>DEPV01000071.1:611-1122 GCA_002358955.1 Erysipelothrix sp. UBA3383
GGTGCAAAGTGCATTACTGTACGTGTATCTTTTTCTAATTCTTCCTCATCATATGCCTCACACATGAGTGCTAACATTAAACGCTCAACTCCCAGTGATGGTTCTACAACATAAGGAATGTATTTTTCATTGGTTTCAGGATCTAAGTACTCCATGTTCACTTTTGAGTGATTTTGGTGTTGTGTTAAGTCATAATCTGAACGGTTTGCAATTCCCCATAACTCATCAAAGCCCCATGGGAAACGGTATTCGATGTCTGATGTTGCTAGTGCATAGTGAGATAACTCATCTTCTTCGTGTTGACGAATGCGTAGGTTCTCAGGTTTAATTCCAAGTCCCACTAACCAGTCAAAGCAATATTTAACCCAGAAGTCATACCACTTCATGTCTTCCCCTGGTTTTACAAAAAATTGTAATTCCATTTGCTCAAATTCACGGGTACGGAAGATGAATTGTCCCGGTGTAATCTCATTACGGAATGATTTACCGATTTGTCCGATTCCAAAAGGAA
>DEPV01000071.1:1164-10927 GCA_002358955.1 Erysipelothrix sp. UBA3383
GCTGTTTCAGGACGTAAGTAAATCTCACTTGATTTCCCTTCAACAACCCCTTGGAATGTTTTAAACATCAAGTTAAATTGACGGATGTTAGTGAAGTTGTGTTTACCACAGTTTGGACATGGTACTTTATGTTCCTCAATGTAGTTTTCCATCTCTTCGATTGTCATAGTTCCTGCATTAATTTCTACATCTGAGAAATCTTCAATCAGTTTATCAGCACGATGACGTGTATTACATTCTTTACAGTCCATTAATGGATCGTTGAATGTATCTAAGTGTCCACTTGCCTTCCATACTAATGGGTTCATTAGGATTGCTGATTGAATCCCTACGTTATAAGGGTTTCGTGAAACAAATGATTGCCACCATAAATTCTTAACATTATCTTTTAATGCAATTCCATAAGGACCAAAATCCCATGTATTTGCAAGTCCCCCATAGATTTCACTTCCTTGGAATACAAATCCTGAAGTCCTAACGTGACTTACTATTGTTTCAAAATCAAACTTACTCATAATATGCCTTCTTTCTTTATAATAATTCAATGCTGTTATATTTAATATTGGTATGATACTGAAGATACTTTACTAACTGTAGTATCGTGTACTTTAGTAAATCATCATCTTTAGCATCTATATCATTTCGATTGAATAATTGACCCAATAATACCAAGTACTCATACGTATCTTTCAAAGCACTGTGTCTGATGCAGGTATAACCACCCTGTTCAATAGAGAATCCATTGATACGGTGATCATTACACACCACACACCCCTCAAGATAAGGTCTTAAACCATGTCCGTTGATGATTTTAGCAATCAGAACCAAAATGTTCTTTAAATTGACGGCTTCCATATTCATCAATATTGCATCATACAGATCATCATCTTCATAATAAGTGTAATTATGAATGATCAGTTCTGAAATCAAACTCATCCACAACAACCAATCGTAATCTTGATGTTGTTGTGTATAGGCTTGATGCAACTCACCACCATAAGCCTTTAAGAGTTTATTCTTTTTGTAGTCGGTACGATAAGTCACTTCTGAGAATGGTACTCCCAGTGATTGCATTTTCGAACGTGGTTTATAAAATCCTTGTAATACAAATCTTAGAAGCCCATAATCCTTAGATAGAAAGTGCACCATGGCACTGCTTTCTTGATAAGGTGTTATGGATAATACGATTCCTCTAAGGTAATTATTCATATTCAGTTTCGATATAACCCAGTTTATTTAACATCTTCGCGCGGTTACGCCAGTTCTTTTCAACACGTACGTAAGTTTCTAAGAAGACTGAAGTACCAATGATGGTTTCTAAATCACCACGAGCCAGTGTCCCCACTTTCTTCAACATCTTTCCACCCTTACCAATGATCATTCCTTTTTGTGAATCACGATCCACTAGAATTAATGCATTGATGTGTGTTGAACCATCTTTTTTAACAATACGTTCAATGGTTACTGCAACGGAGTGTGGAATTTCTTCCTGTGTACACTCTAAGATTTTCTCTCGAATCACTTCCGCATAGATAAATTGTTCAGGATATGCTGAAACTTGATCTTTCGGATAGAACATCGGTCCTTCCTGAGTATAGTCCAGAGTCAACTCCAGCAACTTATCAGTATTTTCAGCTTCCAGTGCAGAAATCGGAATAATCTCTGTAAATTCAAAGCTGCTTAATTCCGCTACTTTCTCAAATAACTTATCTTTATCCATTTTATCAACTTTATTAATAACTAAGAAAACTGGAATCTTAACATTTTTCAACTTGTCAGCAACAAAATTGTCACCTTTTCCAAAATCTTCAAATCCATCAATAATATAATAAATTAAATCAACACCCTTGAAATGAGCATAGGATGTACGGTTCATACGTTCTCCCAACTCATGTTTGGGTTTATGAATCCCTGGTGTATCAATGAATACCAATTGGTAATCATCTTCTGTTAATACCCCAATGATTGCATCACGCGTAGTTTGTGCCTTTTCAGATACAATCG
This sequence comes from Erysipelothrix sp. UBA3383, assembly GCA_002358955.1. Classification (GTDB taxonomy): domain Bacteria; phylum Bacillota_I; class Bacilli_A; order Erysipelotrichales; family Erysipelotrichaceae; genus Erysipelothrix. Next base: position 3,169 of record DEPV01000071.1, read on the forward strand.
CGATTTTTTGTCCTACTAAATGATTGATCAATGTGGACTTACCCGCATTGGGTCTTCCTACAATTGATATAAAACCTGATTTAAATGCCATTAAAGATCCTTCTTTCCAAATGAATACGGCAAGAGTTCTTCCATATTTGTATCCATCGACTCTATTCCATTACTTAGGTAGATGGGCGTATCATGATGCAGCAACTCACTTAAGACCTGACGGCAGATACCACATGGTGTTCCAATTGTTGTTCCACTTGTTACAATTGCAATTGCTTCGATATCATTTTGACGATATCCTGCTGAATATGCTGCAAAGATTGCTGATCGCTCACCACAGTTAGTAGCACCATATGATGCATTCTCTATGTTTGCTCCCATGAACTGTGATCCATCTTTACATTGCACACATGACCCTACACGATAGTTAGAGTATGGTACGTATGCATTCTCCATTGCTTCAAATGCCTTCTTCAATAATGTTTCTTTCATAGAAACCTCCTAATGATGATAATACCAGCCACTGCAATTGCATAGAATGCTGCAATCAATACAGCTGCTGCTGCTATATCTTTAATCTCTTTAACATGCAGATGGTACTCTTTAATCAGCAAATCACAAATGTCTTCTATTGCTGAATTAAGAAACTCAGTAATTAAAACTACAAATATGGCTGAAACAACAAAGAGCCACTCGATCGTGTTAATATCCAGCCACCAGAAGAAAAATACAGATCCAATTGCAAGTATCACTTGAACAAGAATGGATTTATCATAACGCATCCCTGCATACACTCCTTCAAAAGCCGCCTTGAATTTAAGAAAGGTTAATCTAGAGAGTTCTTTCAACATACTTATCCAAGATCTCCTTTTGAAGAGCTAACATTTCTTTTTCTTCATCTTCTGTTTGATGATCATATCCAAACAAGTGTAAGAAGCCATGAACCATCAAGAAGCAAAACTCACGTTTTGTACTATGGCCATACTCTTCTGCTTGATTGGTAATGTGTTGTACTGAAATCATGATGTCTCCAACATTCAGTTGTCCATCTACAATTTCACCATCTTCAAAGCTTAAGACATCAGTCGCTTTATCAATTTGTCTGAAATTACGATTGTATTCACGAATGTCTGTATCTTCCATTAATACAATATTAACCAGTACATTATCATCTTTTCCCAAGACTTCCAAAGTACGTTTAAAAAGCGGCTCACAGTGTATTCCATAAGCACGCCAAGATTCATCATTCGATTGATTTATAAAATTAATTTCCATAATTATCACATCCTATATAATTATATCATATTCCCGTCGCTAAATAACATCAAACTCACGCTAAAAAGGGCTTCAAATGGCCCCTATTCACTCATTCGCTGTATCGCTGGTATGATTTTCTTTTTATCATCTTAATTGATTGAATAACACAGTTTCTTACAAACATGATATTCATTGTTTTATTTTAGCATATGTTAGTCCAAAACTAAAGAAACATGTTTTATATAGAGTCTTAAACTGACTAACTTAAACGAAAAATAAACGCCTCTGGAGGCGCTTATGTAAAATCAATTGATAATTCTTTAATTTTTAAAAATAAGTACACTAGTGATAATATCAATATATAAGCATACCCTAAATAAATAATTCGAGTCTGAATAAGAAACGGTGCTAATCCAAATGCCAAACCGGCAGTGCTGGATGGTGTAAAATTAAATAAACTCCAAACAAAGATACCAACTACCACTACATTTAAAAGTATGAAAATAAACGGAAAATTAGCCCATGCATATACAGGAATAAGGGTTACTTGAAGTATAATGTTTAGATAAAAGATGCGAGATATATTTGCCTTGATGATGTTTACTCCATTTGCTTTAAGGAATAAATAGTTTTCTTTACTATACATGTATCGATACTTTAGAATGAAATATACACCAATTGCAAAATACACAATGTACAAAGCAACAGCTGCATTTGTTTCTTCATTTAAATACATTTCTAACAACATTAAAATTACATTAATTGGAACTAAGATGATAAAAAATTGGGTCAGAATCGATAATTTGTGAAACCGTTTAAACATGGTCTTGTCCCCCTAGCATGAGAAGCACTTCCTCAATGTCTGATTTCTCTGAATTATTTGAAGATTTAGTGAGTACACGATAGTGATCTTGTATACGTCGTGAACTGATTATATCTGCACTACAGTTATTGAAGGCTTCAGAATCCATATAGTCGATCCTAAAACTGGTTTGAAGTTCAATAGTACTATAAGGCGGACTCACCACTCCCTTATTGACAAGAATAAAGTAGTCAGCAAATTGTGTAACTTCTTCAAGATGGTTAGTAGCAATAAAGATAGTATGATTTTCTGATTCAATAAAGTTTTGGAAATGTTTATTTGCAATTTCTTTATTTGAGACATCAAGACCATTATAAAATTCATCAAGTATCAATGTATCAGGACTGCACGCTAACGTAAAACATAGAAGAATACATTTAATTTCTCCTTTTGATAATTCTTTAAATTCATCAAAACCTGATAATTTAAATGAATATAAGAAGTCCATCAGTAATGATTTATCAAAGCGTTTATGACCTTTTTGATAAAGCTTAATAAGTTGATTCCTTGTAAAACCATCCATTAAATCAAAATCACTAGAAATATACCCCACGTTCCCAAGAGTATTGAAATTTAACAGGTCGACCTTAACTAACCCTGAAAGGATTTTTAAGAAAGTAGACTTGCCTGATCCATTATTTCCAGTTACAGAATAAATATATCCTTTTTCTAGTGTCATTTCTTTGGAACGAATGCACATACGTTTTCTTGGCCTTTCAATTTCCGGAATCACTATATTAAATGAAGACATGTCGATCCCTTCTTTCTACTGCAATTAGAAATGCATCAAGACTTGGATTTGTTAGATAACTTTCAATATCAGCTTTCATAGCATTTAATTCCATAAGTATGGATTCACCATTAGTTTCAATTTCCAAAACTGTATGGTTAAACAATATTTCACCATTAAACATATAGAGAATACGATCTAAGATATTTTCATAACCTTTAATTTGATGAGTCGCTACAAGAAAAAGATTGTCATCGTTTGCTAAACTTAATAAATCATTCTTAAAGATATTAAAACTGAAACTGTCATAACCATCACTAGGTTCATCAAATATATAAATGGATGCATTGTATGCCTTACTTACAGCAAACATTAATTTTTGTTGCTCACCCAAACTTAATGTATCGACATCTTGTTCGGAATTAAGACCATAATTATTTAAATCTAAGTTAAATTGGTCCTGATTCCAGGTCTTATAAATTGAGCCGTATATAACTCCGTATTCTGAAACAGTGAGTTTGTTATATTTAATAGAATCCGAAATGTATGACACTTGCTCCAGATATGTGGCTGAATCATTCCACTCAATATCCTTAGCATCACATAAAATCTCACCCACAATAGATTTAATAAAGGTAGATTTACCTGACCCATTTTGTCCAAGTAGTCCAACAATTTCCCCTTTTTGTAAAGTTAGACCAGAGATGTTTAAAGTAAAGACTTTCAATTTCTTAGATAGTTTTTTTATTGTAAACGCCATAAGTACCATCCTCCTGACTCAGTAAACCAGCAAATTTCTTTTTATAATGATAGAGAATCACAAATAACATCACAATATAGAACAACACGAAACCATATTGAGCACTTAAAGGTGTCATCCTTTTATACATTCTAAGAAAAATACTATGAATAAATCCCAGAATGTATGAACCATTCTGAATGCTCCCTGCTCTCGTAATTATTCTCCCACCGATATCCAAATAATTACTAAATAGGATGGTCGCTGTAAATGTTACCCATATAACAAATACATCAACGCCATTGAGCTTCAAAGATACAGTCAGACCAAACAACACTATAAGTGATATTAAAGAACTTATAAGAATACGTTTAAGCTGATTGTAGGCCACCATTTCAAAATAATCCAACTTATTAATGGGAAGTGTGTGCACCATTGGATTGAATACATTTCTAACGTCATATTGATTTACAAGTACTGTTAAAAAAGCAGTTACTATTACTAAATTATAAAATGAATTAAAATTTTCTCCAATAACATCAGATACCAATAATACTATAAAGATTATAATCAAACTCTGTATCATAGTTTTCAAAACATTAAGTTTCATCAGTTGCTTTTTAAAGTAGTCCATCTTTTTTTCTCCTTATTATATTTTCTTTTTAATATATTCTAAAAGATCTTCGTTACTTAAATTCAGGGTTTCTGCATGAGCTTTGATATCACTGATATGAGCATCAATTTTATCAAAATAATATTTATTGAAGGCCTTGAGATCTTGTGCTTTTACATAATACCCTTTATTGGGTATTGCATATATAAATTCATCACGTTCCAGGTCTTCGTATGCTTTCTTAACGGTAATGACACTGACCTGAGTTTCTCGGGCCATGGCGCGAATTGAGGGTAATCGATACCCTTCTTCGTAAACCCCATTAATGATATGGGCTTTAATTTGTGTGTATAGTTGTTCGTAAATAGGTTGGGTACTACTGGTCTGAACTCTTACTGTCACTCGATATCACCTTCCATCTGTATATGTTCAGTATATACACTTTTATATACACAGTCAAGAACTATAATTGCATAAAAAAAAGAGAAGCCTGAGCTTCTCTAGTCAAAGTCGATGAAATCACCGGTTTCAATATAAATGCTGGATTCACAGATATTCTTAGCGTGATCTCCTGCACGTTCAATGTTTCTTAGAACACTTGTAATTTGAATGATGGATTCAGTATTTAAAATACGATCATCAACCAGTTTATAAATAACACCTTTAAACATAGCATCAAGTGTATCATCTCGTTGTGCAACTTCTGCTGCGTTAAGTTCATGATCTTCTTTCAGTAGTTGGAATGCATCAAAAATGAAGTGACTTAAGTAGTCTGTAAGTTGTGTAATCTGTACCAGTAATTCCTCTGATAAAGGTTCAAACTTCATAACATACTTAGAAACACTCTTTGCATAATCACCCATTCGTTCAAGATCATTGGCAATACGAATCCCACCAATCAAAAGACGTAAGTCTTTTGCTAAGGGTTGCATACGTCCTAGTATTTCGACAGTTTGCAAGTGGATGTTAGATTCCAGTGCATTAACCGTCTCATCGCGTGAAATAATATCCAGCGCTAAATTTTTATCATGAGTACTTAAAGCAATAAAAGATGATATTAATTGTTCGTATACCACATCTGACATTTCGATCAGTGTGCCACGAAATATATTCATTCTTGATTCGATACTGTACATTATCCAAACCTCCCTGTGATGTAATCTTCGGTACGTTTATCTTGCGGTGTATGGAAGATAGCCGTTGTATCTTCATATTCTACTATCTCTCCGTTTAAAAAGAAAGCCGTCTTATCACTAATTCGAGCTGCTTGTTGCATGGAGTGAGTCACAATAATAATAGTAAAGTCTTTTTTAAGTTCAGTAATCAGTTCTTCAATCTTTAAAGTTGCAATTGGGTCAAGTGCTGAAGTAGGCTCATCCATTAAGATAACTTCTGGTTCTAAAGCGATCGCACGCGCAATGCACAGACGTTGTTGCTGTCCTCCTGATAGTGCTAAAGCTGATGAGTGCAGACGATCTGCGACATCATCGTATAGTGCCGCCTTCTTCAGTGAAGAAACTACGATTTCATCCAGTTTTTTCTTATCCTTAAGACCCTGACATTTAGGACCATAAGCAATGTTTTCCCAGATGCTCATTGGAAATGGGTTTGGGTTTTGAAATACCATACCCACACGAGTACGAAGTGATACAACATCTTGTTCATTGATTTCTTTACCATCGAAGACGATACTTCCATCGATTTTAACAATGTCGATCAAATCATTCATACGATTGAAACACCTTAAAAAGGTTGACTTACCACATCCAGAAGGTCCAATAAAAGCGATAACCTGACGTGAGTTGATGTCGATGTTAATATTTTTGAGCGCTTGTTTTTCGCCATAATATAAATTAAGATCCTTGACTTCAAATGTTTTCATATTAATTTAAACCTAACTTTCTACGGTAAGACGATGCTACCAATTTAAGACTGATGTTCAATATCAGAACAACAATTAAGATAATGATTGAAATGGCTGCTGCCAGTTCAAAGTTGGGCTGTTCAGTCCCCATGATGGACCATATTTGAACCGCCAGTGATGTTGCCCCTTTACCAAGACTTGGTGAGTCATTGATGAAGGTTCCCATCGTATAAATCAATGCAGCACTTTCCCCTATAATACGTGATATGGATAATAGTACTGATGTAATAATACCAGGTAGTGCTGAAGGTAATACCACTTTAAAGATGGTTTGAGTTTCATTAGCACCCAGTGATAAACTTGATAATCGGTATGCTTGCGGAACGTTAATGAGAGCCTCTTGTACCGAGCGAATAATAACCGGGAATAAGAGAACTGCCATGGTGAGCGATCCCAGTAGAATGGATAATCCATCAATATTAAATAAAGCAGTGATTGGGAACAGAATAACAACTCCCATTAAACCAAAGATAATACTTGGAATACCCGCTAACATTTCGATACCACTAGCAATCATGCGGTTGATGCGTGATGCTGTTGCAATCTCTTCAAGATAGATAGCAGCCCCAACACCAATAGGAAGTGCAATGAGTAGTGTAATTGCAATTAATTGTAAGGTAGCAATCAGCGACCCCTTAATACCGCCTCCCGCTGTTTTATAGAAAACTGATAAAGCTTGACGGGTTTGAAGCCCCTCTACTACAGTTTGTGCATCTTGATTCACAACCATTCCTAAAGATCCTTCACGTGTTTCAATACGTTCAATCTGATGCCCTACTTCAACACCTGATATTTTCCCTTTAGTAGGCCCTGCTGTCATGATGGTACCCAGTGCAAAGGGTGATTTCTCATCCACATAGTCAACCACAACTAATTTCTTTTTATCAGAAGATACAGCATCTTTTAAACCCAATCCATAACATTCACTAAAGGCACCGTCATAGTTTTCAGGTTTCTCAAAACTACCACAACCACCTTCAATCTGAATTAATGTATTTTGTGCCCAGTAGTCTGATTTTAATAAATCAAAACTTAAACTGGAAGCTCCTTTTGAAAAGATAAAACTGAATACTAATAGCAGTAATCCTGCTGTAATAATTGCCGATGAGTAAGTCATTGCATTCATCAGAAAATCTTTAATTCGACGTTTACGATTCATTGTGACCTACCTTTCTTTTTACAGCATGAATGATCACATTCGATACCAGGATGAGAATAATCAATACAATCCCTACTGAGAATCGAACATCATAGTCAGCACCTGTTGTTTCACTTAATCCTGATAACATGGTTGATGTTAGTGTACGTGTGATATCAAATGGATTAAACGTTGGACCCATCGCCCTGTTACCAGCAACCATGGATACGGCTGTTGCCTCACCCNNTGCCTCTCCCAGAGCTCGTGACAATCCTAAAATAAGCCCTGCAAAAATTCCTGATTTCGCACTAGCTAAAACTACTTTAAATTGTGTTTGTGTATTACTTGCTCCCAGTGCTAAGGATGCATTTTCTAAATCCTTAGATACAGAAGCAATTGCTGTAATTGACAGTGATGTCATAGTTGGTAAAACCATGATAGCAAGTAGAATTACAACACTTAAGAACGAACGTCCCCCAAAAGTACTGTAACCTAGACTCATTGC
>DEPV01000071.1:10987-12561 GCA_002358955.1 Erysipelothrix sp. UBA3383
GATGGAATCGCTGCTAATAATTCAATAACCAGTTGCATGATTGAACTGAGCCATTTTGGAGCAATCTTAACAATGAAAAGCGCTGTTAATACTGAAATTGGAAAACTGATTAGAAGTGCAAAGAATGATGTAATCAAAGTATTAATAACAATGAACAAAACACCATACTGCCCTGTTTCTGCTTGCCATGTAAATCCTGTTAGAAAATCCCATAAATTTAAGTGATCTGGACCATATGAAGGTAAGAACACAGAGATCCCCTTCATAAAGATAAATCAAACAATCAGAACAATCATTGAACCTGCTACAAGACCACAAAGTCTGAACAGGCCCTTAAAGAAAATATTCGTTAATTTCTTTTTATCAAATTCTTTTACCATGTCTCTTTAACTCCTGAAAAGATATCTCTTAGTAAGTCTGCATTTGCATCATCAATGGATTCATTGGTGTCATGAACAACTACTACAACTGCATCCAAACAGTAAACTCCAGAATCCATCGCTCCGCTAAGATCTTCATCACTCTTAAACTCACGGGATGCAAAACCGATATCAACTTTATTAATACTGTCTTTCTCACTCCCTAAAGTACGCTTATAACCATCACTTGACCCTGTTTGATTAGGCTCATATTTAAAATTACCAGCCATTGGAATAAAGGATGCCATCAGTGCATCCAGCGTCCCTGCTACTGAAGTGGAACCTCCTGTACGAATGGTAATATCTGCATTATATTCATTTACAATCGGATGTTTTTCTACCAGTGTATTCCAACCTACCGACTCTTCGATATTTGCAATTCCACCTGCACTAATCAGAACTTCCATACCCTCTGTACTTAAGGTCATATAATCAATAAACGCACGAATTAAAGCCTCTTTACGTTCTGACCCATAATCCCCTGCAGCACGTGTAACATACGAAAAAGGACGTGCCAATTTGTACTCATTGTTGTAAACCGTACTGATACTTGGCTCTACACCCTCATATTTTAATGCTTTTAAATGATTTGCTTCTAAATCTGTACTTAAAGATACATAACCAATTCCATTCTTAGTAGACCCAACTTGTTTGGCCATATCCCCATTATTGCTTGTTTCTGCAGCATTGATGCTCATTTGCTCCAATTCAATGATTGAACTGAATGCTTCTCTTGCACCAGAAGCTCCATCTCTTGTATAAACTTTAATATTTGTACTCTGCTTAGAACAAGCTGTCAGTATTAACATTACGATAATTAAACCCAGTATTTGTTTTTTCATGGTTAACCCCCCGCTTGATACTGTTAGTATAATACTTGAGTGTAAATCTAATATGTTGCTTGTGTTAATATTGTGTTAACATCCATCAATTGTAAGATTGGTTCCACCTTTAAGGACCTTGTAATACCATTGTCTTAAGATACAGCTAAAAAAGCAATTACAATGAACTCAAAACACATAAAAAGACGGGTTCATGAGCCCGTCTTTATTATGTTCATTCATTATTTATTATTATCTCTTATTTAAAAAAGATTTGCTAAAGAAGCCACCATAACACCACTTGCCCCTTTAGGAACTAATGGATCTTCTCCTT
>DEPV01000084.1 GCA_002358955.1 Erysipelothrix sp. UBA3383
CCAATACCATCCTTCATCAAACGTGATAGTGATGGTAAAACTGAGATAGGCGGAAAGACACCTTGTTGTTGTAACTTACGATTAAGTACAATTTGTCCTTCCGTAATATACCCAGTACAGTCTGCAATGGGGTGAGAGATATCATCATTAGGCATGGTTAGAATTGGTATCTGGGTTAGTGTTCCAGAAGACCCTTCAACCCGACCCGCACGCTCATAAAGCGAAGCTAAATCTGAATAAAGGTATCCTGGATATCCTTTTCGACCCGGAATCTCTTCCTTACTGGATGAGAATTCACGAAGTGCCTCACAGTAAGATGTAATATCACTCATCACAACTAAGATGTGCTGGTTTTCTTCAAATGCAAGGTATTCAGCAGCACTTAGTGCAAGGCGTGGTGTAATGATACGCTCAATGATTGGGTCATTAGCAAGGTTTAAGAACATGCACACATGATCCATAACACCTGCCTCTAAGAATGTTTGTTTAAAGAATGCTGCAACATCGGATGTAACACCCATGGCTGCAAACACGATTGCAAAGGATTCCTCAGATTCTCCCAAAAGACGTGCTTGACGGACAATTTGTGCTGCAAGCTCATTATGAGATAATCCTGAACCTGAGAATATCGGTAATTTTTGACCACGAATCAGGGTATTTAAACCATCAATTGCAGATATACCGGTATTGATAAAGTCTTGTGGGTAGATACGGGATACAGGATTAATAACCTTCCCGTTAATATCAACTGACTTTTGGGAATAGATTGGTCCTAGACCATCAATGGGTTGTCCTGAACCACTGAATTGACGGCCTAGAAGTTCTGATGATACAGCAAGTTCAATGGGACGTCCTGTAAATTGTGTTGAGACATCATTGATGGACAGCCCTTCTGTACTTTCAAAGACTTGAACGACAACCTTATCTTGATCAAGTTCAATCACACGCCCCATACGACTGGTCCCATCGTTATCATACAGATGAACCAGTTCATCATAGAATGCTCCTTCAACATGTTCCAGTGCAACAAGAGGTCCTGATATCTTGCGTAATCCTTTAATGTATACTGACATAAGTACCTCCTATTCTATCGATGCAAGTGCTGCATCAATCTTACTGTAGTATTGTTTCATCGCATCTAAATCTTCATCCACATCGTATTTAATACTGATGATATCTTCAAAGATGCGTGTTTTACGAATGCTTGATAATGGAATGTGCTTTTCAATGGTGAGTAGTGATGCATCATAAGCATGCATGATCACACGCATCATTTCCAGTTGTTTTTCTAAACTGACATTGGCATCATAGTCGTGGAATGCATTTTGCTGCAAGTATCCAACACGGATGCAACGTCCAATCTCAAGTGTTAATTGTTGTTTATCAGCAAGTACATCCGAACCAATTAATTTTACAATCTCAAGAAGACTGGTTTCTTCTTCAAGAATGCTTAAAAGTCGTTGTCTTAAAACCATGAAGTCTGAACTGATGTGCTCATCAAACCAGGGTGTTAATTGGGCAACGTATTCAGAGTATGAATCGTTGTAGTTGATGGATGGAAAGTGTCTGATATAGGCAAGGTTTTTATCCAATGCCCAAAAACTTCCAATAAAACGTTGTGTATTTTGAGTTACCGGTTCTGAAAAGTCAGCCCCTTGCGGTGATATAGCTCCAACGATACTGATGGAACCCAAGTCACCATGCAATGTTTTAACATAACTGCTGCGTTCATAAAATTGTGATAAACGCGATGCTAGGTAAGCTGGAAACCCCTCTTCAGCAGGCATCTCTTCAAGACGTCCTGACAATTCACGAAGTGCCTCAGCCCAGCGTGATGTGGAGTCAGCCATCAGTGCAACATGATATCCCATATCACGATAATACTCAGCAAAGGTAATCCCAGTGTAGATGGAAGCTTCACGAGCTGCAACGGGCATGTTTGATGTATTGGCAATCAGAATCGTACGGTCTAAAAGACTGTGTCCTGTTTTAGGATCGACCAATTCTGAGAATTCTTGTAGGACCTGTGCCATCTCATTACCACGCTCACCACATCCAATATAAACAATGATGTCAGCATCACAATATTTTGCAAGTTGGTGTTGAAGCATGGTTTTACCCGCTCCAAACCCTCCTGGTATGGCAGCACTGCCCCCTTTAGGAATGGGAAACATCGTATCAATAACACGTTGTCCTGTAATCAGTGGAACATTGGCATTCAAACGCTCTTGAATGGGTCTTTCATGACGAATTGGCCATACTTCAAAAGCAGTGTAAGAACGCTTATTAATGCTGTAAATCAAATCGGTAACATTGATTTTACCATCATTAAGGATGTTGATGATACCACTCTCTGGAGCAAAGAATCGATGTTCAATGGCTCCAGTTTCTTGGATCACAGCAATTAAGTCGTGTTTGTTTACGGATGATTGATCAGCAACCTTAAATTCTAAAGTAAAACGATTGTCTCGATTTAAGGTTGGCATGCTTTGACCAATGTCTAAGAAACCACCATAAGTATGTTTCATATCGATTAAAGGACGACCAATCCCATCAAAGATATTTCCTAGTAACCCCGGTCCCAATTCTACAGATAAAGGTTTACCCGTATGTTCAATGGGTTCACCCACTTGAAGTCCGGTACTGGATTCATAAACTTGAATGATGGCAAAGTTTTCCTCAATTGAAATAACTTCACCCAATAAACGTTGATGCCCTACATAAACCATTTCGGACATTTTAAATTCTTTACGTTCAAGCGACTTAATAATAGGTCCGTTCACGGAATAGATTTTACTCATAAGTCACCTCTTTCATTTGTAAACGCACATCTTCTGTTAATGTTTGCAAAACATCATCAAGACGTGTTTGAAGTGAATAGTCATAAATCTTAGATTCTGTTTCAAATTGGACACCACCTAATGCTAAGGTTTTATATTCAATAGACTCATACTTAAAACGACCTTGATCACTGACATCCAGTACAATCACAAAGGATTGATGATCCTGTGCAAAGCTTGCAATGCGTTTGTTGATGGCATCGACATAGGCATCACTTTGTTTATAAAGCAGTATTTCTGCTTCTAATTGATTGCGGTATTGTTCCATTAAACTGTGTCGATATTTTAATAAATCTTGTTGAATGGTGTGTTTGATGTGTGCTTTTTCTTGATTATAGATACGTTTTAAAGCATCACCTTCACGTTGAATGCGTCTATCAACATCCTTATTAAGATCGTTTTGATACACTTGATAGTCTTCTTCTAAAGCATGGATTATGGCATCGTGGTCCTGTGCTTTTAAATCTTGTGCATAATCTTCAATATACTGAACAATTGCATCACTTGCTTTTTGTTTCTCATGCGCCACCTAGACACCACCTCCTGTAATTTTTTTCAGCGTTTCTTGAATCATTGCAGAAACATCATACGATTGATGTCGATCACTAATTTCTATAATTAATGGTAGGGATCGTGTTAGTTTTAATTGGTTGATGTGTTCACGATCATAGTCATAGACAATGGATGTTAACATCAAAATACCCACACGTTCATCATTTAAAGCGGTGTTGAGTGCATCTTGAAAATGTGCTTGATTATCAACAACATCCCCTTCAATCCCTGCCAAACGAAACCCCATCAGCGTATCGACATT
>DEPV01000075.1 GCA_002358955.1 Erysipelothrix sp. UBA3383
AATAAGAAGATGAAAGAATTATCACTGGGTAATAAAAAGAAGGTGGCACTGGTATGTGCCTTCATGATTAAACCTAAGGTACTGATTATGGATGAGCCTACTAATGGACTTGATCCCCTAATCCAAACCAAACTCTTTCAACTTCTTAAACAACTAGCAAGTGAGGGATGCGCTATATTAGTATCCAGTCATAATTTAAAAGAAGTTCAAGATCATTGTGACCGTGTCATGTTCATTAGGGATGGTAAATTACTGGATACATTAAAGATCAGCGATATTAATTTGGAATCCAAATACATTAAAGTTACAGGTGAGTATGAACCCTTAATTCAATTAGCTGATAAGGTATTGTCTCAAACTGAAGATACCCTTGAAATGACTTATGGAGATGATATCAATCTCTTATTACAAATTCTAAGCACTTTGAATCTTAGCGATATTACAATTGAACCGGTATCAATGGAACAACAATTCCTTGAATATTATCAGACAGGAGATTCCAATGACAAAACTACAATTTAAACTCAACCGTAAATCCATGTTTATCTGGATGGGGATTACTTCTGTGATGGTGCTGGGTTTTATGGCCTTCTTTCCAACGATGGCGGATGAGAATCTTCAAATCCTAATGGAAGGGATGTCGGATTCAATCCTTCAAGTTCTAGGCTTTGAAACCTTCCCAAACTTCAGTGAAATTGATCAGTTTTACGGCTACATTATTCAGTATGTTAACATGGCTCTTCTTGTTTATGCACTGACATTAGGTCTTAACACCTTTATCAAAGAAGAAAAAGAAGGTACCATTGAATTTATCTATGCACAGAATATGAGTCGTACTCAGTTTGTTAAAGGTAAGTTGATGGGTAATCTAATAACACTTTCACTCGTAGAATTACTACTGATAATATTAAGTTGTGTCACATTCTTTATTTTTACACCATCAAGTAGTGAAGCAATCAGTATTGTTAATCGCTCAATTCCTGTATTTGTTATTATGACACTTTGCAGTATGATGTTTTTACTTCTGGGTACGGGTTTATCCTTAATCTTAAAAAGTACAATATCTATTAGTGGATTAGCTTTAGGCATCGTCTTTATTCCTTATGTACTGGGTATGATGGCACAAATGGTTGCATCACTGAAATCATTTGAGTTTATCTCCATCATCCATACCACCATGCCAGATCGCATTTATGCCGGTAATTATGATTACTTATCGTATGGGCTGTGGTTTGTCTTAAGTATTGCAATCTTCTTATATGGATTTCATACCTTTAAAACACGAGATATTAAAGTATAGTGTCGTGCACCAAAGAAGATTTGAACTGATTTATTTTAATACTATAATACAAAAAATTACTGTTGATGGGTGTATCAACAGTTATTTTTTTCGTTTGAGTACTGCTTCAATCCATGCTGGTGCATAAGCTGAGGTACACCCCTTTGCAACTTTCATGTCCTTATAAACAGCAAGTTTTTCTCCCAGATCAATGCAGCGTTGTGTATAGTCTGGATGTTTAAATCCTAATTCACTCAGCGCACGATTCATCATCCATTGCGTCTTTTCAGGTGCATCAACGAGTTCTTGTTCAATACGACTTAATATCGTATCTGCAAGACTAGTGTCTAGATCTATAGAGCCAATCTTATCGACTATAAATGCCCAGTATGCTTTTCCATAAACATCATCCTTCAAAGCATCCAAAGTATTCATAAAGCCCTCTTTATCATCAATCTTAATTAAACAGCGAAACAGTAAATCATCAAGGACTGTATCAATTTGAGCATCTTGAATCATGCTTAAGGCTTTGTTATGGGAAATCTTTTTCGCATCCAGTATCATGCATGCTAACAGTTGTGTATCCACAATGTCTAAATCCCAAAGCTTCATTCCTAATTCATGATCATCACCAACACTCTTGGCAAGTTTTCGCATATGTCCCAAAGGAACACCGATGGCATTATCCTTAGCACCTAACTTCAATAATGTCTTTAAGCGGGAAGGATTGGAAGCTTCCTCTAAGTTTTCAATAATAGTATCCAGTGTCATGCTTATATCTCCTTTGGTTCATAATACCATAAAAGATTGCCATCATTGTTATAAGCACACCTATAAAAATCACCCCTACAATGTGTAAGGGTGAGAATTAACGTCGAATCTTAAATGTTTTAGGAGCTAGGAAGTACACCAGTACTGACGCTACTAAAAAGTAAATAAAGGCACTGCTGGTGATGATGATGAGTAGAATCTTTGGATCCCCTTTAAAGCCTGATAGCCCATATACAAAGATGTAAGTGACAATGTCTGCTACTGTATAACCTAGACTCTTCATTTCCATCTCTAAAGTATAAGGTTGGAAAAGATAATAAAGAACTAAGGTATGAATGCATAGTGCAATACCTGCCGACATGAATGCCATAAAGATGAGCAGTAACAATGATTGTTTGGTATCAGGATGCAGGATTAATGTTAAAAGAACCCCACCCAGTGAAATAATCAAGGTTTGTGGTATGTGAACCCGTACAACATGTTTTACCCTTTGAATAAAGTTAAGAAGTACATTTTTACCATTGTTGTAGTTACGATACCCAAGCATAATGGAGTCACAATGATTAAATAAGGCTTGTGTAATGCGGTTTCCAAAGTTTAAGTAATAGGCACCAAGCAGGATAATTCCCAACATAGAGGATAAATTACCATTACTATCAAGGAACTCATTACCACCTTCTTTACCAATGAAATACAATCCAATAACACCTACGGAAATTACGAACAGATGTAACCAGAATCGTTTACGCCATACATTAGAGAATCTGCGAAAGAAAATATTGTTCAATTTAGTAAAGCCTTCGCCATGAATATGACGATCAAAGTTTTGGCTTAAATCCTTAACTTCAGAACTCTTATTATGCCACTCCCCTTTTTCAACTTTATCTAAGAGCTGATCATTATACATAATCTTCTCTTTGAAACTTGGATACCAATCAAATGATTGCAAGACAATTCTTTTGATGATGATACTGATGAGGAAACCTCCCATCACAAGTAGTGCTAAGACTTGAGTGGATATGTAGATAGGGATCTGGACATACGCTAAAATTCCAAAAGGATAAATAAGCAGGCTACTTAGGAATATGCGAATGGTACCCTTTAAAGTTGCCTTATCGCCACCCCTTAAAGCAAAGCGATTGTATTTCTTAATCGAAGCAACAATCGCACTATCAGCAAGGGTTAAACCGCTGTACCATGCTAGTAAAGCCAGAATACTGATAAGTATATTATCAGTCACGATAAATAAGAACAAACTATTTAAGAACCCTTTTAAAATGGTTTCAATATGGACGATTTTAGCCAAACGATTACTTTCTAATTTAAAGTAGCGCAACATAAAATCTTGCTCTGTTGCATCACCCCTTAGATAGCTTGACCATGAGTTAACTGTCAGTAATCCATAAGAGAAATACAGAAGTATGATCAGTAGGTTAATGGCTGAAAAACGATATTGTGACTTTAGTAATTCGGTTAATATAACAACCCCAAACCCGTGCAAAATATTATAAAAAAGTACAACACATAATTTAATGAAAGCATAGATTACATAACCAAGTACTGTTGCACTATCTTTAGTAAAAGCATTCTCAGGCACCATATTTTTTATGATTGGTACTTTAGAAAGATAATAGATAAATTGATTGCGTTTCATTCGAAACTTAATCTTTTGGTAAATCTGTAAAGTCTCTAATTGATTATTACTCTCTTTCATGATGATCACCATCCGTTAAAGCCTGAATGATACGCTCTTTTTGATCTTTTTGATCCAGTGTATCCACATCCAAAAGATCCATTTTACCATTGTGTAAAAGCACAATTTCATCGCATAAATCCAGTGCTAATTCCATGATATGAGTACTGAAGATAATGATGTATTCTTCACGCAATGAACGGATTAAATCTTTCATCTTCTCAGCCATAACAACATCAAGTGTCGTCAGAGGTTCATCAAGAAACAACACTTTAGGATGGGTGATGATGTTGACGATCATCTGCATTTTATTCTTCATCCCATGTGAATAATCCTTCATCAATTTATCCCGGTCATGCACCTCAATATCAAGATACTCAAAATACTCATCAACAGCACGGGTGATTTCATGGGGTGTATTATAGTTACCATGAATCTCAAGCATAAATTCTAGGAATTCCCTGCCTGTAAGAAACCCTGGAACATTGGGTGTTGATACTACAAAGCCAATATCATCCCTGTGCAGTTTTTCCACAATGCCATCGGATTCTAAAGAAGCTTGCATACTTTGAGGTTTTAATTCCCCTGCAAGACAATTAAAAAATGTTGTTTTACCCGAACCATTACGGCCCAGTAATGCATAAATCTTACCACTTTCAAATTCAAACGACACATCCCTTAAAACATGATGCGATTTAAAGCTCATATTTAATTCTGACACTGATAGTTTCATAGGTGGCTCCTTATACTGTGTTTCATATATAGTACAATGATACAGAATGGGTGTCAATACACATTCAAGAGACTTCATAAAAAAAACCACACGAATGTGGTTTTAAAGTTTAATCTTCACTAAATTGTGAATTATACAGTGTTGCATAGAATCCATCTTGATCAAGTAGTTCATTATGGGTTCCACTCTCCACAATATCACCTTGATCCATAACTAATATTAAATCAGCATTACGGATTGTTGATAAGCGGTGAGCAATGATGAACGAGGTTCTGTTTTCCATCAATTTATCAAGTGCTGTTTGAATCAGTACCTCAGTACGTGTATCAACAGAACTGGTAGCCTCATCAAGAATTAAAATCTTAGGATCTGCAAGCATTGCTCGAGCAATCGTTAATAACTGCATTTGACCCTGAGATATATTGGAACTGTCTTCATTAAGAATCGTATCATAACCTTCAGTTAAAGTACGAATGAAGTGGTCAGCCTGAGCAGCTTGTGCAACATTGATGACTTCATCATCACTGGCATCAAGCTTACCATAACGGATGTTCTCTTTAATGCTTCCAGAGTAGAGCCATGTATCTTGAAGTACCATACCAATAAGACTTCGTAATTGCTCTTTAGAGATATCTGCAATGTTGACACCATCAATCTTGATAGCACCCTCATTCAGGTCATAGAATCGCATTAGTAATTTAACAATGGTAGTTTTACCAGC
>DEPV01000005.1:0-2946 GCA_002358955.1 Erysipelothrix sp. UBA3383
GGTTGGACAACTGGTTCGTGCAAATGGTCCAAATCATTGGCCATTTACCGGATTAATCAATGATATTACTTTTACAGACTATGCGATGAGTGAGGATGAAATTTCACTGTATCACCAATACACAGCTTATGATGTAGAAGAAATCATGGAAGATCCAAAAGCAATCTTTACTCCAGGACAAGCTGGTTCAAATAACTATCGAATTCCTAGTTTACTGAAAACAGCGAATGGTAGCTTACTAGCGGCAATTGATAAGCGAAACAATCATTCTGGTGACTGGGGAGATATCGATATTGCACTACGTCGTAGTTTCGACAATGGTGATACTTGGGAAGATGATCAGGTTATTATTGATCTAAAAACCAATCCTAACGATAACAGCGCAGTAAACTCAGCGTTTTTAATCGATGCGGCAATGGTTCAAGATACAGATCCTAACCATGAGGCAGGTGGTAGAATCTTTATGTTAGTAGACATGTTCCCGCAAGGGCAAGGGTTCTTTAGTGCACATAGTGATGTTGCACAATTTGGAACACCTTATCTTACTGTTGATGGAACTAAGTATCTAGGTCTACAAAACAAAGATGGTCAAAAATTCTATGTGACTCCAGATGGTGCAGTCCATAATTACGATACTAAAGAAATAACAAAATATACAGTAACTACTAAATCAACAGCAGGACAACCTTTTAACGATCTTGGTGACTTGTATGAAGATGGCGAATACGTAGGTAATGTATACTTAGCATTTAGCAGTGGTACACCACTACGTGCTATGTCGACAATTTATTTATGGTTAACATACTCCGATGATGATGGGGCAACATGGTCTCAGCCAGTTGATTTAACACCTCAAATCAAAGAAGATTGGATGTACTTTATGGGTACAGGTCCAGGAACTGGACTGAAACTTCAAAATGGGGATTTGGTATTCCCAATCTATACAACCAATAAAAATGGCGGAGCTTCACAATCATCAGGATTGATTGGAAGTAGTGATGGTGGCGAAACATGGACCAACTATGAATCTGTCAATGATGACCGGTTAGTAGGTGGAAATATTATCAATTCTGAAACCTTAAATAACGAAGCTCATATCACTACCGAGGCACAAGTAGTTCAACTCAAGAATGGGGACCTTAAAATGTTCTCCCGAAATAAAACAGGAAAAGTTCTTGTATCAACATCTACAGATAATGGTGAAACATGGCACGAGGTATTAGAACAAATTGATGTAGCAGAAGAATATGTACAATTATCTGCTATTTCCCTAGAACGTTATGGTTCAGAATATGTCATGATCGCTAGCGCAGGAGGACCTGGACGTAATAATGGTACTCTCAAATTACTTCTTGTTGAAGAAGATAATAAATTAACACTAATCAGCGAAACACCTATACATAAAGGACCGTATGCTTATAATACATTGCAACAAATAGATGAGGATCGCTTTGCAGTCTTCTATGAAAACGAAGCTTACGAATATAATGGTGGAAATCATATGCAAATGTTATTCAAAACATTTACATGGGATGATTTATTCAGAAGTATTACTGTTGATTATGATGTTGAAGTAAGAGACTATAAGGTCAAATTTACATCTTCAAATCCAATGGTTGCAAGTGATAAACTTGAATTACTTTATAACGGGGCATTTGTCGCAACTGGTAAATTTGTAAATTCTAGAGAGTATGTCTTTGAAACCAATATGAAAATTAACTCCATTGATGGTTTTAAAACAGGGTACCTAGAAGGTAGTGATGGCGAAAGCATACAACCGGCTAATAGCGCTTCAATCGATCGTCTAATTACTAAATTTGAAGGTTTAAGACCTAATAAGTCAGAAGCAATTGTTAAAGAATTTGATGAATTAATTAAATTGTATAACGAATATGGTAATGTACTAATCAATGGAACCATTGCTAGTCAAATGAGAGCATTAATTGATAAAGACGAAAGTAACAAGTTTGATAATACTACTTACGACATCACGGCGTCTCATGAAGATGCAGAGAGCATTTATAATGGTTCTAACATTGGGCCATTCAAGTATGCATTAGATGGTGATGAATCAACATTCTGGCATGCTAAACGTCCAGCAGGTGATGAGACTCCATATTCCATTTCAATGAAATTTGAATCAAAAGTAGAATTACAAGAATTCCACTTACTACCACGTCAAGATGGTTCAAGCAATGCACAGATTCAATCCTATGAAATCTATGCTCATACTGAAGCAGGTAGAATTCTAGTATCTCAAGGAAATTGGGATCTAAACAAGAATTTAAAAGTTGCTACTCTTGATAAAGTATATTCTGATCACTACGAATTTGTAGTTTTAAGCAGTTTCAGTAACACTGTAAGTGCTGCAGAAATTACACTTCATGGTAGTCTTACAAGTACTGAAGTAGTCAATACTGATACACTTACAAGCTTGTTAGAAGGTGTAGAAGCAATTAATGTTGATCTATTTTCAGAAGAATCTCTAGCTCGATTAAATAGTTTAGTATCTG
Source organism: Erysipelothrix sp. UBA3383 (assembly GCA_002358955.1). Taxonomy (GTDB): domain Bacteria; phylum Bacillota_I; class Bacilli_A; order Erysipelotrichales; family Erysipelotrichaceae; genus Erysipelothrix. The sequence continues at coordinate 2,514 of DEPV01000005.1, forward strand.
AAATTCAGGCAAAATTAGATAACCAAACATTATCTGAGGATGAAATTGCAGGGTTAGAAAGTGAATTACTAGCTCTATATAGTTCATTAGATCCGAAGGAATCAACTGTAGATTTAAAAGCGAAACTTGGAACATTAGTTGAAGAAGCTAAAGAACTAATTTTAGAATCAGATAAATATACATCCGAATCTATTAGTCAGTTAGAAGAAGCCTTGCAAGCTGCTGAACTAAATGCTGGCCTATCTGTATCAAATAATGTGTTTGCTCAAGTGCACACGCAGTTGTTAGAATCTATAGAAAATCTAGGTAATGCAATCACTGCAGTTGAAAAAGTCGAAGAGGTACCAGTTGACCCGACTGATCCAAGTGATAAAGATGAAACACCGGATACAGGGGAAGATGACAAACCGGGTACAGATGGTGAAGACAAACC
>DEPV01000005.1:3001-4280 GCA_002358955.1 Erysipelothrix sp. UBA3383
CAGCTACAGATGGAGACGGTAAACCGGGAACAGATGGAGAAGATAATACTGATACAGATGATTCAGTAGATCCAATTGACCCACCAAGTACTTCAGGACCAAATGATCAAGAACAACCTGATAAAGATGATTCTGGAGAGGTTAAAGTTGAAACAGATAATAAAGATTCTGATTCACAATTGCCTCCAACAGGTGTTACAATTCAATCATTCGTAGGTATTTACGCATTGGTTATGATGGTTGGTGCATTCCTCTTATTTAAAAGAAAAAGAATGAATTCATAAAACTTCAGTACGTATACTTACTATTTAATAACGTATCGTAGTTTAAGATAATAATTATTTTAAAGGAAAGGTTGGTTTCATATATTGAAATCAACCTTTTCATTAGTCTGAATAGATGTTAATACAGAATCTGAGTATCTTTATTTATTTTATGATTATTAGTGTTTTTACCCTATTTAATGTTAAAAATCCATTTTGTTAGTATGCAAATATTAACACTGGAGCTCTAGTTATAAAATGTGTCAATACTGTTTTAAGTGGAAGTATAATTGTTGGATTTCCCTCGTGCGAAAATGTATTTAACTTGTTATTATCATATTATCTCTCATCATTTTTGTATTCTCTTCAATGGAAATATTGAATTGGTGCTTTTGGGAAATACGGAAATACAAATCAAATGATGGATAATACGACTTGATTCATTAAAGGTATTACATAGTAGTAGTAGTAGTCCCTTAATTGTTGATTAGTAGTTTTAAATAAGTATCTGTAAGACATACTAATATATTTCAGATTTAAGAAGAATTTGCAAGATTTGGTTGATTACATTAAGTAATTATAGAAGTACTGAAAACTTTTATAAAACGATCACGTGTATTATAAATTCTTTTGGGTTTGTACATTCAATTGAACGACGTATAATTATCTATGTTAATTGTTTGTTAGATGCTTTGTACCAACTTTAATAAAGACCCAAAATGTGGTATTATTAGCGAAACGATGAAGAGGTAAATTACAATGGAAATTGCACCAGATACACTCCTAAAACTTCAGGATGTACAACGTAAACTATTACATGATTTTAAGACTACATGTGAAAAACACAATTTAAAATATTCAATTCATGCAGGGACACTATTAGGTGCTGCACGTCATAAGGGGTTCATACCTTGGGATGATGATGTTGATGTTTGCATGCCTCGAGAAGATTATGAAAAGTACATTGCACTAAATAAAGCTGAATTTGGTACTGGTAACTTCTTAATGAATTACCA
>DEPV01000004.1 GCA_002358955.1 Erysipelothrix sp. UBA3383
AATGTTTCACGTGGAACATTATCATCTTCTTCCTCTTCATCAGATGGATTCATAATTGCAACGGATGCTACTTTATTACCATCTTTAACATTAATGATACGAACGCCTATGGTTGATCGACCATAAACTCCAATATCTTTAACTTCAAGACGAATAACGGTACCATCACTTGAGATGACTAACATTTCTTCATCACCATCAACTGCACGTAGAGCAACTAGATTACCATTACGTTCGGTGATATTAACGGTTTTAACACCTTTAGCACCACGGTTTGTTAAGCGGTATTCATCAAGGTCAGTACGTTTACCATAACCGTTCTCAGTAATCGCTAAGATGTACTGTCCTTCACGGTCAGTTGCAATACCAACGACCTCACCACCATCAACGTTAAATCCTTGAACCCCAGTAGCAACACGTCCCATTGCTCTAACTTGATCTTCTTGGAATCGGATGGCTTTACCATTGGATCCACCGATAATGATTTCATTATCACCATTAGTCATACGAACTGCAATCAGCTCATCATCTTCTTTGAGTGTAATTGCAATCTTACCGTTTTGACGGATTGAATCAAACTCTGCAAGTTCAACACGTTTTACAATTCCTTGTTTGGTAACAAAGAATGCAAACTTAGTATCTTCATCATCTTTAGTAACTTTAACCAATGTCTTAACAGTTTCATTCTCCTCTAAGTTTATAAGGTTAACAACTGGAACTCCCTTAGCAGTTCTTGATGCTGCAGGAACGTTGAAACCACGGATGCGATAGACACGGCCCAGGTTTGTAAACATCAGTAAGTCATCGTGAGTGGACATTGCTAAAAATTGATCCACAATATCATCTTCAAAGGTACTCATACCACGAACACCCTTACCACCTCGGTGTTGAACACTGAAGGCATCGATGCTGGTACGTTTAATGTAACCTTTAGTTGTCATTGTAACTAAGATATCTTCAACAGGGATTAAATCTTCATCCAACATATCGATATCTGCTTCAATAATCTCAGAACGACGTTCATCACCGTATTTTGCTTCAATTTCAAGCAATTCTGTCTTAATGATGTCTAAAATTCTTGAATGGTTTGCTAAAATATCTTTTAAATCTTCAATAAGAACAACTAATTCCTCATACTCAGCTTGTAAACGTTCACGTTGTAAGCCAGTTAAACGGCGTAATTGCATATCTAAGATGGCTTTGGACTGAATTTCAGTTAAACCAAAGCGCTCATATAGATAACCACTTGCCTCAGGATCATCTTTAGACTTACGAATGATTTCAATCACTTCATCAATGTGGTCTAAAGCTTTGATGATTCCTTCTAAGATATGAGCACGATCCGTAGCACGTTTTAAATCATATTGTGTACGACGTGTAATAATTTCAACTTGATGATCTTTATAGTAATTTAAGATCTCCAATAAGTTTAAGAGTTGTGGTTTATTATTAACCAGTGCCAACATGTTAACACCAAAGGTTGATTGAAGAGCTGTCATACGGTAAAGCTGATTTAATACAACATCCGCTTGAACCTCTTTACGCAGTTCAATTACAATACGAATTCCTTCACGGTTGGTCTCATCACGAAGATCTGTAATCCCATCAATTTGCTTCTCTCTTACAAGATTAGCAATACGCTCAACAAGGTTGGCCTTATTGACTTGATATGGAATCTCAGTAATGACAATACGTGGTTTTCCGTTTTTAAGCTCATCCACTTCAACCTTCGCACGCATTACAACGGATCCTCTACCCGTCTCAAATGCTGATTTAATACCAGAACGTCCTAAAATATAGCCTCCAGTAGGGAAATCAGGTCCATAAACATGGTTTTCCATCAATTCACGGATGGTAATATCCGGATTATCAATTAAAGCAATCACACCATCAATAACTTCATTTAAGTTGTGTGGTGGAATGTTTGTAGCCATACCTACAGCAATCCCGGTCCCACCATTGGTTAGGATATTAGGAAAACGTGAAGGAAGAACACTAGGTTCTTTTTCTTCACCATCATAGTTGGGTCTAAAGTCGACCGTATCTTTATTAAGATCTTTTAATAACTCCATTGAAATCTTGGACATACGAGCTTCTGTATAACGCATCGCAGCAGCCCCATCACCATCAATAGAACCAAAGTTCCCTTGACCTTGAATTAACATGTAGCGGTATGAGAAATCTTGCGCCATACGTACCATGGTGTCATAAACAGCAATATCACCATGCGGGTGATACTTACCAATGACCTCACCAACAATACGCGCTGATTTCTTATACGGTTTATCTGCAGTCATCCCCAAATCATTCATCGCATATAAAATACGACGGTGAACGGGTTTAAGACCATCACGAACATCAGGAAGTGCACGTGAGACAATAACAGACATGGAATAGCTCAGGAATGATGTTTTCATTTCCTTAGCTATGTTAACCTGTTTAATACGATCATATTTTTTTTCGTTTTCTTCCATGCTAACCTCCTATATATCCAAGTCTGTGACGTATTCAGCATTATCCTGAATAAACTCACGACGTGGTGCAACTTCATCACCCATTAACATCTGGAACACTTCATCTGCTTCCATAGCATCTTCAATGCTCACTTGAATTAAAGTACGGCGTTCTGGATCCATGGTTGTTTCCCAAAGTTGTTCAGGGTTCATTTCACCCAGACCCTTGTATCGCTGAATGTTGAATCGTTCAGGATAGGATGCTTTAAGAACCTCAAGTTCTTCCTCATCATAAACATAATCAAATCGTTTTCCAGCTGAAATCTTATAGAGTGGTGGTTGAGCAATATAAATATAGCCCCCTTCCACAAGCGGTTTTAAGAATCTGAAGAAGAATGTTAAGAGTAGTGTACGAATATGTGCCCCATCAACATCCGCGTCAGTCATGATGACGATTTTATGGTAACGCAGTTTTTCTAAATCAATTTCATCAGAAACACCAGTACCAAATGCGGTAATCATCATACGAATTTCATTATTATCAAAGATTCGGTGTAAACGTGCTTTTTCAACGTTTAAAATCTTACCACGTAACGGTAGAATCGCTTGTGTCTTAGAGTCACGACCTAATTTAGCAGAGCCCCCGGCAGAGTCACCCTCAACGATGTATAATTCACATTCTTCAGGTTTCTTACTTGAACAGTCTGCAAGTTTACCAGGTAAGCTTGATACTTCTAATGCTGATTTACGTCTTGTAACTTCTCTCGCTTTTTTAGCGGCAAGACGTGCTCTAGAAGCCATCACACCTTTATCTACAATAATTCTTGCAACGTTTGGATTCTCTAATAAGAAACGTTCAAAGAGTTCAGAGAATAATTTATCAACGATTTGACGTACTTCTGAGTTACCTAATTTAGTCTTTGTTTGACCTTCGAATTGAGGATCACCGTGTTTAACAGATACAACAGCTGTCATACCTTCACGTACGTCTTCACCAGATAGCTTTTCTTCGCCTTCTTTAAGAAGCTTGTTCTTAATACCATAGCTGTTAATAACACGCGTTAATGCACGTTTAAATCCATCCTCATGCGTACCACCTTCATAAGTATGAATGTTGTTCGCATAAGTTAATAAATTCGTCGCAAAACCATTGTTATATTGAATGGCAATCTCAACTTCTACGTCATCTTTAGTATCGTGAATATAAATTGGCTCATCATATAGTACTTCTTTAGATTTATTTAACATTTCAACATAAGATTTAATACCGCCTTCATAGTGGTATGAATCTTCTTGAATGTTTTCGTCATCTCTTTCATCTCTCAATGAAATTTGGATACCTTTATTTAAGAATGCTAATTCACGAATACGTTTTTGTAATGTTTCATAGTCATATTCAGTTGTTTCAGTAAAGATTTCACCGTCAGCTTTAAAGCGTATTGTTGTACCTGTATGATCTGTGTCACCAATGACTTTCAAATCAAATGCTGGTACACCTCTTTCATACGCTTGATGATAAATTTTATTGTTAAGGTGAACGTAAACTTCTAAATTAGAAGATAACGCATTTACGACAGATGAACCTACACCGTGTAAACCACCAGATACTTTGTATCCGCCACCGCCAAATTTACCACCGGCATGAAGTACTGTTAAGATAACTTCTACAGCAGGACGTCCCATTTTCTCTTGAATATCAACAGGTATACCTCTACCGTTATCTGTTACTTTAATCCAATTGTCCTTTTCTATTACAAGTTCAACATGATCTGCATATCCAGCTAATGCTTCATCGATACTGTTATCTACAATTTCCCAAACGAGATGATGTAATCCTCTTGCAGATGTAGAACCTATATACATACCAGGGCGTTTACGGACTGCCTCTAAACCTTCTAATACTTGTATCTGATCTGCACCATAACTTGAAGCGTTATTTTGTTCTGACACGTATTTCCACCTTCACTTTCATCTACTCAATAATATTGCCTTTAGATACGTTAAATACCTTGGCATCTTTCATAATCTCATGCTCTATTCCATCAACAGATGTTGTTGTTACAAACGTTTGTACCTTCTCTTGAATTGTACTTAATAAATGGGTTTGTCGATTATCATCAAGTTCACTTAGCACATCGTCTAACAGTAGAATTGGATATTCACCAACAACTTGATTAATCAACTCAATCTCAGCAAGCTTTATGGATAATGCTGTCGTACGTTGCTGTCCTTGAGAACCATAAGTTTGTACATTCATATCATTAACATGAAAACTAATGTCGTCTCTATGCGGTCCAAAGCGTGCACTTCCACGTTCAATCTCTTTATCCATTGAATCATTAAGCAACGAACAAAAAGCCTCTTTAAGTTCAGTTACATCTTGATATGTTTCTGACAGTTTAATATTTGGCTCGTATTGAACCTTTAAACTTTCTTTTTCGCTCGTAATGCCTTGATGAATCACTTCGGCAATCTTTTCTAATTCATGAATAAAGTGCGCACGTTTCAAAGTCACATTGGCTGCCGCTTCTGAAAATTGTTCATTGAATACTTCTAACATCGTTCGATCTTTCATTTTCCCAATTTGTAATTGTTTGAGGTAATGATTTTTTTGTTTAAGTAATCTTTGATAATTAGATAAATGATTTAAATAGACCGCAGACATCTGACCGAGTTCCATATCAATAAAACGTCGTCTGATTTGCGGGCTACCTTTTACAATATTTAAATCTTCTGGTGCAAACAACACCACATTTAAGTGACCAATATACTGCGTTAATCGGCTCTGTTCTAGATGATTAACTCTCGCCTTTTTGCCTTTTTTCGTAATGATTAAAGAAATAGGCATTGAGCCATGGCGATAACTTAGTTCACCTTCTATTTTACCATACTCTTCACCAAACTGTATGAGTTCTTTATCATTCGAAGTCCTATGACTTTTAGCCAATGCTAAAGTATAGATAGATTCTAATAAATTCGTCTTACCTTGCGCGTTCTCACCAATTAAAATATTAACATTGGAATTAAAATCAAGTGTACATTTATCATAATTTCTATAATGAGTTAAAGTAAGTTTCTGTAATATCATAATCTATTCACTGAGATGGTTAATACGAAATTGACCTTCAGAAGGAATTTCGACTAAATCACCATCATGTAATTTTTTGCCACGACGAGTTTCACGTTCACCATTTATTAATACTTCTTCATCTTGGAGGAACCATTTAGCCTGACCACCCGTTCCAATGACGCCTTCATTTTTTAGGAATTGACCTAAAGTAATATCGTCTTTTACTGAGATATCTTGTACCACTATCTTCACTCCAATCTTAATTAGTCATCTCTATATTATACCTTTTTTTCACCAAAAAATCATGCTTTTACGCACAATTCATTTTAAGATAAATTAATCTTCAAAATATTTATATTCTAATTGAAAAATTAAGTCCGGAACTTAAACATTATTTTCATAATAAAATCAAAAAAATATAGCTAACGAGCATAGTGAGATACTATTGTGCTCACTTGTTACTATGGATGCCCTTAATTACACTTCGCACAACTTTTGTTACTATGGACGCCCTATCCTTAAACTTTCACACGAAAAAGCTGAGACAATGATCT
>DEPV01000108.1 GCA_002358955.1 Erysipelothrix sp. UBA3383
TCCTCGGTTCGACTCCGAGTGGGGGCACCATGAACGACAATAACCCACTATCTAGTGGGTTTTCTTTTACTCTTAAATGGAATCCGACAGAAATCCGACAGATATTTGTCGGATTTAGTGTATTAGAGGCTCTTTAAAGGCTCAATACACGCATCATTAATGCAGCTAGGATAAAATATCTATCAAGAGCTATTAACATCTTGTATAAGTCCTAAGAGCTCTGTATGTATTAGTGACTCAGTACGTATTATAATTATATTAATCAATCAGTATATCGAACTTGTGTTTATGAATTGTATGATGCTTCATACATTCCATGTCACGAAATCGATATACTTTTTTTGTATCTGAAATTAAAGCTATGGATGATCTGCGTAGTGCTGTAATCTAAGAAATGATCATAAGGTAAGACTGCTTTGGGTAGGCCATAAGCAGTTGTATTGCCTTAGGTTTTTGCCTGTTCTTATGCTTGAATGTTGCCTGAGAATTTGAGCATATTACTAAGGTGTGTCTTTCAGAATTATTCTAAAATTATTTTTATCAGTGTAATATTTGCAGCAAAAATACACTGTAGTTATCTTGTTATTCATTAATGATTTCTTGGGTTTTCGTTGAGGTAAATTTTTTTGAAATCAATTACCAGTTTTAATTATTTATTTTTTGAATATCTAAATAAGCCTTTATTAAGTGGGTTTTATGCTTTAAGAATAATTTCGGATTAGTACAACATCATGAAAACGCTTACTACACCTCAATTTTTAAACAATTGACTCTCAAATTTCCCTGTGATATTTTACCGTTAGATATAATTGAGTTCAGATTTGTATGCGTCAAAAGAGCGTTCAAATATTTATACAATTTCGAGCCAAGTGCGTTTACAGGTTTTAACTTAGAAAAGAGAAAGGAGCAGCATTAGGACTTAAACAATACTGAAATAACATCGGAGGAAAATATATTTTGAAAAAATCAGGGAAATTTTTAAAGAATATTTTTGTTAGCACTTTAGCGGCGAGTCTTATATTGACACAAGTTCGACCGTTAGCACTTCAAGCTGACAACAGCGCAGTACAGAAAAAAGATGCTACTAAAGTAGATACAGTAGCAGGTCTGTTTGAGGAGTTGAAAGAAGAAATTGCTTCAGAGATTCCACAGGGGCAAAAAAGCTTATCTTACTCTAACACCTATCAATCAGGTGAGCCTGAACCAATGACTTATTATTTTGGTTCAGCAACAACCGAAATAGGGAGTGGAATTTTTACTTTAAATACTACTGGTCGAACTATAGCTTCTTGGGAAAGATCTGCTTTTTATAGTTCAGGTATTATGGAAGTTAAATTCAGAGTTGAACGATCTTCAGCTGTTATTGATTTAGGTGTATCTCTAAAATCAAATGATCAAAACGAAGGGATTGCGATTCGTTATGAAGCAAATAATATCTGGGTATTGCAAGCTCCAAATGCAGATGGTACATATAAAACTGTAACTGTCGAAGGATCTGCAATTCAATCAGGTGGAGAATATACAATGAGAGTTGGACATCATGGCAATCGTCTTGTGGTGTCAATTAATGACGTCTTAATTTATGATGGTACTGATTTTGAATTGATGACTGAGCAAAAAGATGTGCTGGGACAATTTGGGCTATATAGCCGTAATGGTTCGGCTAAATTTGAAGTCTCAAGTGTGTCATTTACAGGTAATGGACTAGAGGAAAATGCTAAAGTTCGTTATGAAGAAGATTATGAGACAACTACCACTGAAGAGCTCAATTGGGTTAACATAAGATCAGCAGAAGTTGTAGATGATGGTACTGGTAATAAGGTGCTTGAAATCTCAGCTGCTGATAGACGTGTCACAGACTTAAATTCACCGGATATTACAGATGGTACTTTATCACTCAGATATAAAGTGAAAACTAAAGGAAGTGGATTTGCTTTTGGATTCCGTCATAATGATAATTCCAGTGTCTTTAGTGAAATTGGGATCGATGGTGCAGGTATTTGGGTACCTGAGTCCAGTAAGGGATGGGGAAGTAACTTAGGACTTCCGGTACCTGAAGAAGGTGTATGGAATGATCTGATGTTTAACTTTGAAGGTAAAAAAGTTACTATCTATCTGAACAAAGAACTGATTGGAGTTCGTGAGTTTGATGATTTCACGGACGATGCAGGGAAGTTTGGATTGCGTCTTCGTAATGCTACTTTATTAATTGATGATGTGATCTATACGGCAGATATTATTGCTCCTGAAGTTATTAAATCCTACGAGAATGATTTTGAGGATGGAATTACTGGTGATTGGAATAATAAAGATGTCAGTATTATTGCTGATGGTAACAATGGTATCTTACGTATTCCAGGAACAAGTTCAATCTTAAGCTTAAAAGATACTGAAGCTCTTGAATTAAACCATGGGACAATGACAAGTCGTATTAAACCAGTGAGTTCAGACTTAACATTCCAAGTTGGTAATGCAACTGTGAAATGGGAAGATGGAAAATGGGTAGCAATTGTTGATGGTGTTTCAACTGATTTTGTTGGGGATTTAGCAAACAAATCAGTGGTTGAAAAGAAATGGAATAATATTGCTCTTAAGTTTACAGATAAAGAACTTGTGATGAGTATCAATGGCTCAGAAGCAAAAGCAGTAGTGGAAGAAATTATTAAACCTACTGTATTTGGGATCCAGTCATCAAATGCACTTTATTTAGATGATTTTGTCTTTACTGAAAAACTATTAACACTTAAGACAGATGCAGTCCAAGATAAATTTGTATATGCTGAATATTATGAAACAGAGACTGATATTAACTACAGTAACTTACTGAATTCAGAAGTTGTTGCAGGTCGATTAACAGGTACCATTGGTACTGGTGAAACTGCAATTAATGAAGATATTGCTGATACGGCACACGGTGTTTACCAATTCCGTATTCAGGCAGATAAAAATGAGTTCGGATTTAAAATTGGAAACGCTCTAATTAGTGTTGATAATGCTGGTCAATGGACTGTTAAAACTGATACAGGTAACGTTCAAACTCTAGGTAAAACTGATTCATACCGTGAAAACTCTGAGCTTATTGTTCGCGCAGAAATCTTAGAAGACAAGTTGACTTTAAGTGTGAATGGACAAGTTGTTGGTTCGGCTTCACTTGAAGACTATCTTGGTGGTGCAGTAGGGATTTATAATCCAAATGCTGGTGATCTAAATATCAGTTTAGATGCGATTGCTGTTGAAGAAATTCGTGTTTATACTGCAAACTATGCAGATAGTAAATGGGAGACCATTGAAGGTTCTGCTACAAGTACAAACAATGAAGACAGTGTGACATTACATCTACCAGGTGTAGCTAAATCTGTAGATTCACTGAGTCCAAAACTATTAGACCAAAATGTTAGTTTTGATTTCACAACTAATGTTGATGCAGATGCTAATGGTGGTCGTTATGGATTTATGTTACGTACTACAGATGATAAAGAATTTGTTTCAATTGAACATGATATTAATGGTACATGGCGTGCAAGTTATAAGGGTAACGAATATAAGTTTGCAAAAACATATGCTCTTGCAAAAGATACAACTTATACTATGGAATCCAGCATAAATGGATCATTAGTCACATTCAAGATTACAACACCTGAAGGTGAGACCATTGATTTTGGTTCTGTTGATGTTAAGGATAACGTCGCAGCAGGACAGTTTGGTGTTCGTTCATGGTATGGAACTAAAGATATTACAATTTCTAATTTAAAGATGGTTGAAGTTTCAACACTTGCACCATGGTACTTAGAACCAGAAACGCAAGTGCTTGAGAAAGATGGTCTTAAAGTTTTAGTTGATTCAGAGTTCCCACGAATTGCATCTTATGAATTCAATGGAAAAACAATCACTGGACAAAAGAACGCTTATAAGACAATGATTCTGAATGGAATTGCTTATGAACCAACTGTAAGTTCTGAAGTTTCCACAAATGGTGAGGTACAAAACTACACATTAAGATTTGAAGAAATTGATGTGGTTCTTGAAATGGGCATTACAGTAGAAGCTAAACAAGTCGTACATGTAAAAGTTGGAAAGATCACAGATGATTCAGACTTTAAAGTACGAACATTAAGTTTGGGAGATAATACTGTACTTTACACAGATTCATCACAAGAAGAATCTTCATATGCAAACTCCACAAGTTCAGGAGCATGGCATGGTGTTACTGAAGAACTTGTAGACAATACTAAAGATATGAGCAAGAGTGGTAAAATTGGTACCACATTATCAATGATCAGTGAGAATGGGCTTGCCGCATCAGTTGAGAATAACGTCATGAGTGGTGGTAATAAGATCATGATGAACAAAGAATTAAAACCACTGATCGCTAAAGTATCACTAAGTAATGGAACATGGACTTATCGCCATGAGCAATCTGATACAACTGAAGAGCTACCATGGTATAAAGTTGTTATTGGTGAGGACCAAAACAAGGATAAAGTTGTAGACTGGCAAGATGCTGCTATCTTATACCGTGATACAATTTATACAAAAAACTATGAAGATACAGATATTGCAAATAACATGATGTACATTGCATTTAACTTTGCATCTCAGGCAAATGATCCTTTCCTTAACTCATTAGAGAATGGTAAAGTTTTATACAACTATACAGATGGATTTGGACAAATGGTACTTCACAAAGGTTACCAAGCAGAGGGACATGATGATGACATTCCTTCATATTCAAACATTGGTATAAGGCAAGGTGGTCTAGAAGACTTTAACAAATTAATTCAAGAAGGTAAGAAATACAACATGAATATTGGAGTTCATTTAAATGCAACTGAGTATCACTTGGATGCAAATGAACTGAAATACGATAACCTTACAGGATCTGACACTGGTAAATTATCAGGTGGTTGGGATTGGATTGATGATTCATACTATGTTGACCAAACTAAAGATGTTCTAACAGGTGAGTTGCAAGCACGCTTCAAATCATTAGTAGATATTGCACCTGGATTAGACTTCTTCTAT
>DEPV01000132.1 GCA_002358955.1 Erysipelothrix sp. UBA3383
CAACATACTGCCTATGTTTCCAGTGAAGTTAACTTTTATCCAGAACATTCAAATGACCATCAAATGAATATGTCACTTTATCAAGTTTCATCGGCAATGCCTTCACAATGACTTCATACGTTTTTGTAATTTCTTTACCATCCAACATGACCGATACACTCAAGGTTACTTTTTGATCCCCTTGAGCAGCTGTAGGACGGGTTACTTTACCTTTATTGCTGATGAACTTCGTATTGCTACTTGTCCATTTCAGCGCTTGTTTTGCTGGTGTTTGTGTTGGTAGTGTCACATCTTCAGTAACAACACCATTCACTCCAAAGCTTAAGCTATTTAAGTATTGGTTTAAGATATCAAGTGGACTAAGTGAGGACATAATAGAATCATAGTAAGCTTTCGCCCCTTGTGCTCCCACATTACCATTAGGTAAAATTCTCAACTCATCAATCGTCCCTTTAAACGGTGTATCCCAGAAGTTAACACCCAATGCAAACACGTTATCATTATGGTTCTTGAATACATCTGGGAATGAATCTCCCTTATGTGCCAGCACGCCATTTAGGTATACTTCAATATTGCCATGATTTACATCCACTGTAATATGAGTCCATGCATTGGTTGGTAGTGTTTTATTCAAGACACCATCATACCACTGCTCACCAGACCAAACCATTGCACTACCATTGAATTCAGCATTACCTGATTGCGGTACAATACTGATCCATGATGTTGGTGGTCCTTCAGCAAAGAATGCTGTTGTAAATCCTGTTAATTGCTCAGGATTCATCCACATTGAGACAGAGTATTTATTGGATGTAATCAAGTTTTTAGGAAGTAGAATTCCAGTTGATCCATCAAGATAAACACCATCTCCCACAATTCCTGGTTTGTAGTTTAAAGTTCCACCAGGCTGATTAATGAAGTTACCAACAAGAGATCCCGACTTACCTGCTACGTTTGAATCTAAAGTCTTATCAAATGTAAATATCGTAGAATCTACAACCGCTTGTTTTGCTAAAACCTTAACAACAAATTCTTTTGTATACTTTTTATTATCCACAGTAACGCTTGCAGTCAATCGAACACTCACATCTTTTTGACCAATTGCAGGTTGTGTTACCTTACCTGTAGTTGAAATCACACTTGGATTTGAACTGCTCCATGAAACCTTAACACCATCAACTGATGACTTTAAGCTTAAATCCTTTTCAGTCTCTGCTGGAATCAATAATGAATTAAGAAGATCCTCTGCAATTTGCTCAGGAGAACGTACATTAAGAACATCATCGTAGTACGCCTTAATATCTTTAGCACTCCATACTGAATCTGGATAGATTCGTAAATCATCCACACTTCCCTTAAATGCTGGATTCCAATAGTTAACACCCAGTCCAAAGAAACTGTCTAAATCTGTACCAAAGATATTAGGGAACCCTTCGCCTTTAAAGACTTCAACACCATCGATATAAACTTTCAATGTCCCTTGATCATTACTAAATGAAACAAGTGACCATGCATTGAGTGGTAGCGATACATTTGTCCCACCCATATACCACTGCTCACCAGACCATAATAGTGCTGTATCTTTAATATCATCATGTCCTGTAACAGGTGCAAAGCTAACCCAACTACTTGGTGAAGTTGCTCCAAAGAACAGAGACGTAAAGTGAGTGAGTGATTCAGGTTTTAACCACATTGAAACAGTATATACATCTGAATCAATAATATTCTTAGGCAACTCAATTCCTGTTGATCCATCAAATCTGAATGCTGAACCAAGTTTACCATCAGCATCTTTTACAATACCGCTGGTATAGGCTTCATTACCGCCTGGTAAGTGTAAATTTTTACCATTCAGTAAACCTGTCTGACCTTTAATATTAGACTCTAATGTTTTATCAAATGTAAAGGTTGTCAGTTTGACAGTTGCTTGTTTTGCAATAACTTTAACAGTAAATTCTTTCGTGAATTCCTGTCCATAAATTTCAATACTTGCAGTCACTGTCACAGTAACATCCTTAGATCCTACTGCCGGCTGAGTTACTTTACCAGTATTTGAAATCACACTTGTATTTGAACTCTTCCATGTTACATTTACACCATCAACCGCTGTCTTGAAGTTAAGATCTTTTTCAGTTTCATTTGGCAGTGTTAATGTATTTAAGATATCTGTTGCAATATCTTCAGGTGTTCGAACATACATAACATCATCATAGTATTTTTTAATTGCCTCAGCACTTAATACTGAGTCTGGATAGATTTTTAAGTCATCCACACTTCCCTTAAATGCTGGATCCCAATAGTTAACACCCAATCCAAATCTATTATCGGTTTGGTTTGCAAAGACATTAGGGAAGTTTTCTGCTACAAATACTTCTTTTCCATCAATATAAACTTTTACAGATCCTTTATCATTACTGAATGATATATGGGACCATGCATCGTTTTGTAATTGAACACCGGTAGGTCCATCAAACCACTGTGTACCTGACCATAAGAATGCTTCACCCTTATTGAAGTCATGTCCTGATGATGGTAGTAAACTTACCCAACTTCCATGATTTGCTGCTCCAAAAAATAATGCTGTAAAATCTGGTTTTACATCTGGTTTTACCCACATGGATACAGTATAAACATCGGATTGAATGATGTTCTTAGGTAATTCAACACCTGTTGAACCATCAAAATCAAACGCTGAACCCACATTACCATCAGCATCTTTTACAATTCCGCTGGTATAGTTTTCAGTACCTCCAGGTAGATCTAATTTAGCACCAACAATAGAACTACCTTCTAACCCGTGATTAGATTCATTAATACTTTCATCAAACTCATAGTGATAAACAAGTTCTAC
>DEPV01000037.1:0-633 GCA_002358955.1 Erysipelothrix sp. UBA3383
ATAGTAAAATACTAAAAAATTACTTCGATGATCCATTAAATGCCAAACTTGAACAATTATTTCCAACTGGTACTGAATACCTCATATCGAATGAGTTTAAGTTAGTAGGTTCAGTATCTATTGATAATGGCCTATCATCGCCGTTATTAATGGATTTCTATAAGAATGATGAAATAGTAGCTGTTCGACCATCTTTATATGATGGTGTTAACGTAGATACAAAAGATGAAGAAAATACAGTTTACATTCTTCACCCTGTACTTGCTAGGGAGATATTGAATTTTCTAACTAATTGATGTTAAGATCTCGCTAAAGTGATAGAGTATTCATCATTATTAATGACGGTTTAATCGCGAGACTATGAATACGTATAGAATGGGGTTTTCTGATGATTATTATGAAATGTAAAGAAAATCGCAAGCATTGAATTTTGGTTAATATTACTGTATAATATAGTCATAGAGCAAAGCAGGAGTGGGAAACCACTCCTTATATATTGCACTTTAAGGAGAATGAATGGAAAAATATTTAGAAATATTGATGGATGTCGCCACAGGATTGGGCGTCGAAATCGTTGAGGCAAACCTCATTAACAACGACAAATTAGAACTCAGTATCGGTCGGCTTGATTAT
>DEPV01000037.1:668-5040 GCA_002358955.1 Erysipelothrix sp. UBA3383
GAGACAGTAAGTTTAGCAGCCAATGCCTTTGCAGAAGCACTGGACTTTAACTTGGAACTTGATGTTGGTAGTGCAGGGGCTGAGCGCGAAATCGAAAGTGACATGTTTCATACCCTTGAAGGGCAATATGTATTGGTTAAATTTACTAACCCAATGCTTGGAGCCGATTATGTTGAAGGGACTGTTAAAAGCGTTGATGATGAAGCAGTACATGTTGAATACCGACAAATGCATGCATTAAAAACAATTGAAATACCACAAGACAATATCGCATATCTGCGTCTAGCAGTGAAAGTGTAAGGAGAATTAAAATGGATATTAATCAAGTATTATTAGTAATGCAAGAAATTGCTGATGATCGTAACATTTCGAAAGATATCATTATTGAAGCATTGCAAGATTCATTAATGAAAGCATACCGACGCCAAATTGGTGTTCCAGATGCACTTGTAGATGTTGAAATCGATGAAACTTCAGGAAATATGAGACTATTCCATAAGTTTGAAGTTGTGGCAGAAGTTACTGATGATGAGTTAGAAGTTGGAATTGATGAGATTACTGACAAAGATCACTCATTACAGGTAGGGGACTTTTACCGCGTTGAACAAAGTATTGAAGAATTAGGACGTGCTGCTGCAACACTTGCAAAAAACGTTATTAAACAAAAACTAAGAGAAGCAGAAAAACAAGGTATCTACGATGAGTATATTGGTCAATTGGGCGATATGATCATGGGACAAATTGAATCTGTTGAAGAGAAGTTTGTGGTTCTTAATATTGGTAGAAGTCTAGCTGTCATGCCACGTGCTGCACAGATTGACAATGAGTACTACCGTGAAGGACAAAACATCCGTGTTGTTATTACAGAAGTTAATAAAGATACAAAGGGTGCACAAATCTTAGTATCTCGTGCTGATGCGATGTTAGTACGTCGTTTATTCGAAACTGAAGTTCCAGAAATCTATTCTGGAGAAGTTGAGATTAAAGCGATTGCTCGTGAAGCAGGAGACAGAACAAAAGTTGCTGTTTATGCTACAGATTCTGATATTGATCCAATTGGAGCATGTATTGGACCTCGTGGAACACGTGTACAGGCAATTATTGAAGAATTAAAAGGTGAGAAGATTGATATTTTTGAATGGTCAGAAGATATGATTGAACTGATCAAAAATGCATTATCACCTGCAGAAATTGTTGCTGTATTCCCAAATGCAGAAGCTAAAGGTTTAGTGGTTGTAGTTGATGATTCACAATTATCACTGGCTATTGGTAAACGTGGTAAGAATGCTCGTTTAGCAGTGCGTTTAACAAAACAACGCATTGATATTAAATCAGTAACAGAAATGACTGAAGCGGGCGTTGATTACATGGGCTTAATGGCAATTTACCAAGATGAATTGAATGCAGCTCAAGTAGCACGTGAAGTTGTTGCTGAAGTTGAAGAAGTAATCGAAACAGTTGAAGATGTTGTCGAAACAGAAGCAATTGTTGAAGCAGTTGAAGAAACTGTTGAAGAAGCAATCATCCAAGATGTTGTCGAAGATGCAGTAGAAGCTGTTGAAGAGACAATCGTTGAAGAAGTTGTTGAAGCAGCTGAAGAAGCTGTTGAAGAAGAAGTTGTTGAAGTTGAAAGAGCTGATATCTTTAAACCACGTACAGAATACGTATCGAAATTTGAGACTCTAGCAGATGCATCACGTGCACAAGATCAACAACCAGCAAGACGTCGTTGGAAGAAAGATACTCGTGAGGAAGAGAAACCTGTTAATACAGCAGAACTTCTCAAAGAGTTGGATTATGAAATTGCACCAGAATATTCTGAAGAAGAATTGGAGCAAATTGCACAAACTCAAGCGGAAAACGAAAGTTCATGGATTGAAGATGATATTGACTTTGATGAGTACGATGAGTACTACGACGCAGAATAATTTTATTAAGAATTAAGGGGTGATGGTCATGAAAAAAATACCCATGAGAAAATGTGTGGTTACACAAGAACAATTTTCAAAGCAAGAACTGATTCGCGTGGTTTTAACACCTGAAAAAGAAGTTGTTGTGGATGAAAGTGGTCGAGTAAACGGTCGAGGCGCTTATTTAAAGAAAGATCGTGAAGTAATTCTCACTGCACAAAAGAGGAAAGTCTTGGATCGTGCGCTAAAAACCAAGGTAGATGATGCAATCTATGATCTGTTGATTGAACATGTATCATAAACAACGCTTTCTGAATGCCTGTGGTCTTGCCAAACGAGCTGGAAAGCTTGTTTATGGCGATGACTTAATGGCAGCAATTACAGGTAACAAGGTTAAACTTGTGATCCTGAGTACGGATGCATCAGATCGTACAAAGAAACAGATTACTGACAAATGTGCATTTTATAAGATAAAGTGCATTGAATTTGTGAATCGGGAGGAATTATCATCTGCTATTGGCATGCATAATCGTGTGGCAGTGGGGATTGATGATTATGGATTTATTAAGATGATTGAAAACAGTCGTCTTAACATAGAAGAGGTGAAAACATATGAGTAATAGAAGAAGAGGAAGAAATAACAGAAACAAGAATCGTAACCGTAACCAGAAAACAGACAATTCATTTGTTCCAAAAAATGATGTTGTCATTACTGATATCGAATATACAGAGAATATCGTAGTTAATGAATTAGCAAAACGTATTAATAAGTCACCAGCGGATATTATTAAATTACTATTCATGATGGGAACCGTTGTTACCATCAACACATCACTGGATGATGAAACGGTTGAATTAATTTGTATGGAATACAACATTACACCAACTAAAGTTGAACCAGTTGACCTATTAACACTTGAAGATGACAAAGAGGATGAGCCTGATACATTAGAGCCACGTCCTGCAGTTGTTACTATCATGGGTCATGTTGACCATGGTAAAACATCAACACTGGATACCATCCGTAATACAGATGTAACACGTGGTGAACACGGTGGAATTACACAACACATTGGTGCTTACCAAATTACATATGACAATAAAAAGATCACATTCCTGGATACTCCAGGTCATGAGGCTTTTACAGCGATGCGTGCTCGTGGAGCAAGTGTTACTGACATTGTAATTGTTGTTGTAGCGGCAGATGATGGGGTTATGCCTCAGACACGTGAAGCAGTAGACCATGCGAAAGCTGCAAAAGTGCCATTAATTGTTGCAATTAACAAAATTGATAAACCAGACAAGAACATTGATCGTGTTTATTCAGAACTTGCTGACTTAGGTGTAATGCCTGAGGAGTGGGGTGGCGATACAGCATTTGTTCAAATTTCAGCGAAGACAGGAGAAGGTATTGATACACTATTAGATACTGTTATTCTTGCTTCAGAATTGGAAGAATTAAAAGCAAACCCTAACCGTCTTGCATTTGGTAGTGTGATTGAAGCGAAACTTGATAAGAGTCGCGGACCGGTTGCTACATTATTAATTCAAAAAGGAACGCTAAAACAAGGAGATCCTGTGGTAGTTGGTACAACTTACGGACGTGTTCGTAAGATGACAGACCACAACGGTATGGAATTATTAGAAGCGAAACCATCCATGCCAGTAGAAATTATCGGACTGAACGAAGTTCCAGTAGCAGGTGATTTATTTAAGGCATTTGATGATGAGAAGAAATCTCGTGCTGTTGCTGAAAAACGTTCAATCGCTCGTATTGAAACTGAACGTGGACAATCATCAGCACTAAGTTTAGATGATCTATCAGCACAGATTGCTGAGGGTGAAGTACAAGACATCAACATCATCCTTAAAGCGGATGTTCAAGGATCTGCAGAAGCTGTTAAAGCATCATTAGAGCGTATTGATGTTCAAGACATTCGTTTAAACGTAATCCGTGCTACAGTAGGTGGAATTACAGAAAACGACATTATGTTAGCAAGTGCGTCAAACGCAATTGTTATTGGATTTAACATCCGTCCTACAATGGCAATCCGTAAAAAAGCTGAAGAAGTTGGTGTAGATATCCGTTTATACAACGTTATCTATAAGGCAATTGAAGCTATGGAATCTGCTATGAAGGGAATGCTTGCACCTGTATTTGAAGAAGTCATTCATGGTCAAGCAGAAGTTCGTGAACTGTATAAAGTATCTAAAGTGGGTACAATTGCCGGATGTATGGTTACAGATGGTAAAATGGTTCGTGATTCAGGCATTCGCTTAATGCGTGATGGAGTTGTTGTTTATGAAGGACGCATGAGTTCTTTAAAACGATTCCAAGACGATGCGCGTGAAGTTGCTAAAGGATTTGAATGTGGAATTACGATTGAAAACTTTAATGATATCAAAGAACATGATATCATTGAATCATACGGTGAGGTAGAAGTACCAGCCTTTTAAGAAAG
>DEPV01000099.1 GCA_002358955.1 Erysipelothrix sp. UBA3383
TTAATAAAGATATCTTTAATATTTTTGAAAATGAGTTTGGTCGTCTATTGAGTCAGGAAGACTTAACGACCTTGAGTCGATGGACGCAAATGTATTCAGAAGAGATGATTCTTGATGCATTAAAAGAAGCGATTATAGCACAAAAGTTAGCCATGAAATACATTAATGGAATCTTGGTTAATAAATCGAAAGAGGCTGCATGGTAATGGATATTCAAGATATTCTTACTATACTAAGAGCCGAATTTCCAAATCCGGTATCAGATCTGGATTATACAAATGTTTTTGAACTGCTTATTGCAGTCACGTTATCTGCTCAAACAACAGATGCGATGGTCAACACAGTAACACCCAAATTGTTTGAGAAATATCCAACACCCTTTGAAATGGCAAAGGCTGATCCAAAAGATATTGAACCTTTACTCAATAAGATTGGATTATATAGAAATAAATCAAAGTTTATTGTAAGTGCATCACAACAATTAGTTGAAGAATTTAATGGTGTTGTTCCTAGAACACGAAAACAACTAATGACACTTAGTGGTGTTGGTCGTAAGACAGCAAATGTTGTATTAGCAGTAGGATATGATATTCCTGCCATTGCAGTAGATACACATGTCTACCGTGTTGCTAAGGGATTAAAACTTGCGAAACAAGATGATTCATTCATCAAGGTTGAAGAAAAATTAATGCGTAAAATACCTCGTCAAGACTGGGCGGAGGCACATCACCTCTTATTGCTCTTTGGAAGGTATATTGCAACGGCAAGTCGTAAAGAAAACTACTTTGATTTGCTGGAAGGACTTAAGGAGAAACATAATTTATGAAACTAAATATTAGCACATTAGCTCAGTGGGGCAATGGAGAATACAATCGTGATACACAAGTGACTGGAGTTAAAGTTGATCAGCGTCTTATTGAGTCAGGGGACCTCTTTGTATGTTTAAGGGGAGAACGTGTGGATGGTCACTCTTTCGCAGCTACAGCTGTAGAAATGGGTGCACAAGCGCTTCTTGTTGATCATTACTTAGATCTTGATGTTCCACAAATTAAAGTAAATGATACTTTAGAAGCATTTCATCAAATGGGTAAGGCTTACCGTAATCATTTGGATGTATTTATTGTCGGAATTACTGGAAGTAATGGTAAAACATCTACAAAAGATATCATCAATACAATACTGGATGATTCCATTGCTACACACATGAATCAAAACACAGAGATTGGAACTTTATTAAATATCTTTAAAATGGATGAAACAACAAAGTATGGAATCTTTGAAATTGGACTGATTCATCAAGGTGATGTTCGTTTGATCTCTAGTATTTTAGAACCTGATGCAGCAATTGTAACAAGTCTTGCTCCAGCTCACTTAGCTGACTTTGACAGCATTGAACACATTGCTCAAGAAAAGTTCGAAATCTTCAATTATACAAAGAACAAAGATTTATGTTTCTACCAAAGTGATTTTCCATTATACAAACAAATCGCTACAGCACAACATACATTTGGATTCAACTTGGACAATGAATATGTTGCAAGTGATGTTGCACTGAACAATGATGGTATTACCTTTAAAGTTAATGGTGAAGCATATGCGTGTAATCTATTGGGTGAACACCAAGCATCCAACTGTGCAGGTGTTATTGGCTTAATGCTTGCTATGGGGATCTCTAAAGAACAAATTAAAGAACGTCTAACACAAGTTAATCTAACATCACTACGAACAGAAATTGTTGAGTATGATAATGCATTACTACTACTGGATGCTTATAAGTCAAACGTAGCAAGTTTAATGTATGCTTTAGATATCTTATCAAGCTATGACTATAAAGGGGATCGCATTGCGTTTCTATCCGATATGGTAGAGCTGGGTGATATGTCTCAAGAAGAACACATCAAAGTATTGAACCAAATTGATAAATTAGGACTGAAACATGTCTATACTTTAGGACCTGAATTTAAACAAGCCCAATCAAAATCAAACCTGGATATCAGCCAGTTTAGTAATACAGAAGATTTTACGGAATTTAAACAACAATTTAAACAAGCAGCACAAGAAAAAGATATGATCTTGATTAAAGGATCGCGATCATATGCACTAGAAAGATTAATCAAAGAGGACTAAGCATGAGTAAAAAACAAATCGGATTATTCTTTGGATCAATTAACTCAGAACATGATATATCCATCGATTCAGCAGCATCAGTACTAGAACACTTCCCACATGATGTTTATGACTGCATTCCAGTCTACATCGCTAAAGATGGAACCTTTAATACAGGTAACTATACTGTAGAGCAAATGAAAGAGAAAGCAATGACTGACCATCGTCAATTACGTCTTGATTTTGACTATGATACACCAGGATTTACAGAAGTGGAATTTGGTAAGAAAGTTAACATCGATGCAGCATTTTTAATGCTTCATGGACAAATGGGTGAAGGGGGTCATGTACAAGGACTTCTAAGAAGTGCTAACATTCCATTTACAGGATGTGATGTATTAAGTTCTGCTTTATGTATGGATAAAGCTTACACACATCAAATCTGTGAAATACAAGGGATTCCTATGGCTCAATACCAAATGATTCGCTCGGTACAAGAAATCGATGAATCAAAGCTTACATACCCATGCATTGTTAAACCAGTACGCGAAGGCTCATCATTTGGTGTTTCAATTGCAAAAAACAAAGAAGAGATGCTTAAAGCATGTGACTTTGCATTCCAATATGACTCTAAAATTCTTATTGAAGAGTTCATTGATGGGGTAGAGGTTGGTATGGCAATTCTTAAAACAAAGGATTACCACATCGTATCAGAACCAGACCAAGTAAACGTATCGGGAGAGATCTTTGACTTCCAAGAGAAATACCATCCGCATGCAACTGAAACTTTACCTTATGCACTATTTGATAAAGATGTTATTGAAAAGATTAAAAACTATGCAAGTTTAGCATTTGAAGCACTGGACTGTGAGCAATTCTCACGCATTGACTTCTTTGTAACCAAAGACAACGACATCTTTATGAATGAAATTAATACCATTCCAGGATTTACAATCAATTCACGTTATCCATCCATGATTGCTCGTGCTGGGGTTCCATTTACAGAAATGATTCGCAGCATGATCGAGGATAAACTTTCATGAGCCCCAACTCCTACCTTGAGGTAGATACAAAGGCCATCAAGCACAATACAGACTTATTTCGTAAGCAATTAAATCCTGATACTAAGATCATCTCAGTGATTAAAGCCAATGGGTATGGACTGGGTATGGTTCAACTTGCACACTTGCAAGAATCCATGAACATTGATTTGTTTGCAGTTCTTGATGTTGAGCAAGGAAAAGAACTGCGCGATGCTGGTATTAAGACTCCAA
>DEPV01000116.1:0-4023 GCA_002358955.1 Erysipelothrix sp. UBA3383
CAACACTTAAATGCACTTTCTTCCAAATTCTTTTGTAATTCGCTTAAAACCCCCTTTTTAAAGGCTTTTAGACCGTTTTTATCATTCAATATTATCTTAAAGTGAGTTATAAAATGAAAAAGAAGGCCGCAGCCTTCTTAAATAGATTATATTATTTAATCTCAAACTCACTCTCATCATTTGCTAAGAATTGAGTCAATGAACTTAGACCAACTTCAACCATGTCAGAGACAGCTTGATCTGTATAGAATGAAGCATGCGGTGACACAATAACATTCTTATATGATTGTAAAACTGATAGATCGTGGTTGACAACATTGTTCAATCGGTGGTCAACATGGAATACTCCTAGCTCACCTTCCAGCACATCAAGTCCAACAGCACCAATGTGTCCGTTGTCTAAGTATTCGATCAATGCTTTAGTATCAACTAACTCACCACGAGCACAGTTTACAATAACAACTCCAGGTTTTGTCTTCGCTAAGTTTTCTGCGTTAATAATGTGATGTGTTGAATCAAATAATGGAGCATGTAATGTAATAACATCAGCTTCAGCAAGTAATGTATCTAATGATACATATTCTAAGACATCTTTAATTGCGTCATTTTCAAATACATCATATCCAATAATACGCCCACCAAATCCAGATAGATTTCGTGCAGCAACTTGTCCAATACGCCCAGTACCAATAACTCCAAATGTAAGGTTGTGCATTTCTTTACCTTGAATTCCTGGTAATGAATAATCATTCAACTCAACACGTTTCATGATTGACTTCATTTTACGAACTGCCATTAGAATCATCATTACTGCAAAGTCTGCAACACAGTGTGGAGAATAACTCGCATTAGAGAAACGCAAGCCTAATTCTTTTACAGCATCCATATCGACGTTGTTATAACCAGCACTACGTGAAGCTAGGTACTTAACACCATTTGCTTTTAAAACTTCAAGAACTGGACGTGATAGGTCACAGTTACCTAAGAATGCAACTGCTTCAAATCCCTTCGTTAATTCAACGTTGTCCATTGATAAACTTTCGCGGACACTTGTTAATTCAATATCCATCTCTTTTGAGAAACGTTCAAACGCCTCAAACTCATCTGGTCTTACTGCAAATGCGATAATTTTACTCATATTATGATTCCTCCCTTTTCTTATTATTTAAAGTTGATTTTGTAATCTTCGGCATTAACGATATTTAGTTTTGTGTCGAAGATGTATTTCGCTACAAATGACATTGCTACCGGAATAACGACAAAGCCAATAACTCCTACAACAATATTCATTGGTGTATAACCTACAATATTGAAATGGTTAATCGGTCCAATCAGACCACTGATACCAAATCCTGCACTTGCTGGTGTTCCTTGAATGGATAAGATCCCTGCGAAAGCACCCGATACAGCAGCATTTAAGATTACTGGTAACATAATTTTTGGTTTGTTAATCATGTTTGCCATTTGCATCTTAGGTGATCCTAAGAAGTGTGCAATACTGGTTCCAAATCCATTTGCTTTATAACCTGAGATTGCTAATCCAAACCCTGCAGCACAAATTCCAATATTAGCAGCACCTGATCCAATTCCTGCAAGTCCAATTGCCATTGCAACTCCTGCAGTTGATACTGGTGAAACAATCATAATTGCAAAAGTGATTGAAATTAGAATTCCTGCAATCACTGGTGAGAAGTTAGTAAACTGTGCAACCAATGATCCAATTGCTGATGTAATCCCTGATACATATGGAAGTGTGAATGCACCAAGCATTCCAAACACAATAATGATTAAAGCCGGAATCACTAAGATTGTATAAGCTTTAAGTTTATCACCAATCAGCAACATGACATAAACTGCCAGCCCTGATATTAAACCTGCGTTGATAACATCTCCAATACCTTGTAACACCATAGTTCCATCGACCATAACAATACCACCCGCAGCAAGTGCTGTAGTGATTGCTAATGTTCCAGATTGGATGGGTGTTAAATTAAATTGCATTGCAATTGTTAGCCCCATAATAGCTGGTAATAAACGAGTTGACATATTTGTTAATGTAACAATAGTTTCTAAGTTTAATGCTTTAGCCAATTCCCCAAGTAGTGCCCCTGGTATTAGAGCAACTACAATACCAACACTCATTCCTGTTAGTACTTTATTAATAAATTCTTTTATCGAAAAATCTTTCATAATTTTTCCCCCTTACTTACAATTACATTCTAAAGGGTGACCTAAGGTCCCCCTCAATGGTCATTACTCAATTCTTATCTGAATTTCTTGAATCATATCCTCATTAGACTTGGTAAAAGTATAGTCTATCAGTGAATAATCATAAATATTACCTACTGGTTTATAACCATTTTCCTCAATCCATGCTAAGAGAAAATCAGCTGACTCTTTGTCGTAATAACCCCCTTTCTTGTACATATAAGCGTACTTTCCAGCTGGTACAAGAATTTCTCCATCAAGATTCATACGATGTGGTAGGGTGATAAAAGCCCCTAAAATATCATAATAATCTGTCTTTTCATAATCATTTTCTATAGTAATTGAACCATATGGCATTTGTGAAAAAATGTTCAACTTTATCAACTTACGGAGTAAACGGCGGTAAGATAGCATGACTTGAGCCACTGTGTTCTCATCCTGACATAGGTCATAGATGGCATATCTATCATTAAAAAGCTTAATTCCAGGCTTATTAAGGTCTCTTTCATCCAAAAACTGCACCTGCTGGTAGTAGTTGATTAAGAAATCGAGATCTTTATTAACATTTTCCAATTCATGGATTTCTGATTCAACTTCTACTTTTCGTTTACTAAGTTTTTCCAAGAGAATTGGAAACTCTCGATCATCTAAAAGACTCTGAATCTCATTTAAAGAAAACCCTAAATTCTTCAAGTATATAATTTGTTTTAGAAATGGCAGCTGTTGTACAGAGTAATAGCGATACCCTGTTTCTTCATCCACATAAACAGGCTTAAAAAGATCGATACGATCATAGTAAAGTAGTGTCTTCTTAGTAAGACTGTGAAGTTTCGCAACCTCGTTTATAAATAAGTAATCTTTTTTCATTAAATTGTGTTTAACCTTTTCATCATAATGTAGGGTTCCTGGTCAGTAAACCCGATTGAATGATACACCTTTCCAGCAATGGGGTCAGAATAAAATAGAACAGTTTTCTTTCCCTTTTTTTTCATTTCATTACATAGATAACTCATGCATGACTTTGCATAACCTTTATTTCGATAAGCCTCTTGAGTAGCAACACCCACTACCATACACGCTTCATCAGTGTGGGCTGTAGCTGTTGCTATTGATACGATCTTACCACTTACACGGATTCCATAAGACATTGATTCTCTATTCCTATGGTCTTCAAGAATTATTTCAACTGGAGTATCATCATTAAATACATCCCGTCTTATTTGTACAAGTTCCAAAAGATCTTCGTCAGAGATTATTTCTTCAATATTTAATACATGATCTTTTTTTATTTCATCTTGATATACTGCAAGCTGGCAGAACTCAACCTTTACAGTATAGGGAAAGTTCTCAACAAGATTGAAGAAGTTTTGGGAAGTATTAAATATCTTAAGATTTCTATCACCAAATAAGCTATAGATTACCTTTGATTCCTCATCTGTTATGTAGTTACCACTTACATGCATTGAATCTCTATAGATCATGATACAGACCTCAAGTTGTTCTTCTCTATCGATACTAAAAAACTCACATTCAGGACTATCAAATCCGTACGCTAAGTAGTCTCCCTTATAAAATAAATTCAGAGTGGGGTTGAAATCCACAAATCGTATGAAGTCGTTTTTATCTTTTTCTTGTAATTTTCGCATATTAAGCCCCTTTTGTGCATTATAACTCAATTTTAACATACAAACAAATATAAACTGTCAAGAAAATATAGATTGAAGCGAAGATATAATGAAAAGACTTCTAATTGATCTGCAAAAACGCAAAAAAAGACCATCCTTTCGGATGGCTTTTTGTTTAACTGGCAATGAT
>DEPV01000116.1:4074-4212 GCA_002358955.1 Erysipelothrix sp. UBA3383
GCTATTGTCGACGCTAAAGTGCTTAACTTCTGTGTTCGGGATGGAAACAGGTGTGACCACTTCGCTAATATCACCAGATCTTCTGAGCAATGATCGCTCAAAACTGAATAACAGAAATGTTTGAAAAGTTAATCTTTT
>DEPV01000107.1:0-2758 GCA_002358955.1 Erysipelothrix sp. UBA3383
TTTTATTCATTGATGAAATTCATAATATCGTCGGAGCTGGTAAAACTGAAGGCAGTATGGACGCCGGGAATTTATTAAAACCGATGCTAGCACGTGGTGAACTATCCACCATTGGTGCTACTACATTCCAAGAATATAAAGAGTACATTGAAAAAGATGCTGCGTTAGAGCGTCGTTTCCAACGTGTTCAAGTGAGTGAATCAACTGTAGAAGAATCCATTTCTATTCTACGTGGATTGAAAGAACGCTTTGAATCACACCATGGTGTTCGTATTCTTGATGAGGCGATTGTCTCAGCAGCAACACTATCAGATCGTTATATTTCAGGGCGATTCTTACCTGATAAAGCGATTGACTTAATTGATGAGGCCTGTGCTTCAATACGAGTAGAAATTGAATCTATGCCCCAGGAAATTGATGATCTAGAACGTCGTATCAGACAACTTGAAATTGAAGAGATTTCACTTCAAAAAGAGACCAATGAGAAAACTCAAGCGCGTCTCGATGAAATTGTTCAAGAGAAAAACAACTTGAATGAAACTTACCAAGATTTATACAACAGATGGAAAGTTGAAAAATCTAAAAATGATGACATTCGTGAGGCTAAAGAAGCTTTAGAACAAGCAAAACGTGATTTTGAAGCGGCACAAAACTCTACCAATTATGAGTTGGCAGCCAAACTGCAATACGAAACCATTCCTTCTTTAGAACAAAAGATTGAAAACAAAACTGAAGAACAATCCAAGATGATTCAGGAAGTTGTAGACTCACAACACATTGCTGAAATCATCTCCAAATGGACTCGCATTGATATTAATAAACTGGTATCAAGTGAGAAAGAAAAACTACTTCACTTAGAGCAAGTATTGGAACAAGATGTTAAAGGACAAGATGAAGTTCTTAAACTTGTAAGTAATGCCATCATTCGTTCTAAAGCCAACATTCAAGATTCCAACAGACCTCTAGCAAGTTTTATGTTCTTAGGACCTACAGGGGTTGGTAAGACAGAGGTTGCACGTGTACTTGCACATCAACTCTTTGATGATCGCAATAACATCGTTCGTATTGATATGAGTGAGTACATGGAGAAACACAGTGTCTCACGTCTTATCGGAGCACCTCCTGGATATGTGGGCTATGAGCAAGGGGGACAACTGACTGAAAGTGTTCGTCGTCATCCATACTCAATCGTTCTTTTAGATGAAATTGAGAAAGCACACCCAGATGTCTTTAATGTTCTTTTACAAATTCTTGATGAGGGTCACTTAACAGATTCTAAAGGTGTTACTGTAAACTTTAAAAACACCATTATTATCATGACTTCAAACTTAGGTGCAGAAGCTGCATTTATTGAAGATATAGCAGTTTGTAATGAAGCCTACAACACAGCAGTTAAGGCTCATTTTAGACCGGAATTCATTAACCGTATCGACGACATCATTGTCTTTAATCCCCTCAATGCGGATTCTTTACGAGATATTACCGTTAAGTTTTTATCAGAATTGCAAGCACGTGTTGCTCAAAATGATATTTATCTTGAGTATACTGATGCAGCATTGTATCAAATCATTCAAGAGGGAAGTGATCCAGTCTATGGAGCACGTCCTTTAAAACGATACATTCAATCTGAAATCGAAACACTGATTGCATACAAAATAATTGAAGAAGATGATCTTGAAGATCGTACTCTAATTCTAGATTATGATGGAACTGGTTATACAGTAACAATTAAAGTTTTTAATTAAAATATATGCCGTGGATTTATTCTACGGCTTTTGTTCCGTTTATTTAACATAAAGGAGAAGAAAATATGATTAAATTTATAATCGAACCAGATGAACAAATATTAGATGTTGTAAATCCTGAACGTGAAGTTACTCTTAATAAATATTCACTAGATGATGCCTGGTACCCAGTATTAACTGAAAACACTTCTGGAATCAATTTAAACGAATGGGCAGTTTACTTAATCAATCCAAGTGATGGGTCAACAGTATATTGGCTCAAGTACTCTGATTTTAATGGAGCAGTATACTTTGGAGTAGAGACGCATGCTATAACATTTAGACAACTTATTGATGAATATTCTTATACTGATGGAACGATTCATATTCGTATTACTGATGCTGGAGGTGGAGAAGGGCCTTTTTTCAAATATATTGGAGATTCTTTGATTTACGCATATGAGTTTATAAAAAGCGACCCTATTCTTACACAAATATTATTGAATATTACATTTAGTGGAATACAGAACTTTTCAAAATTGATTAAGAATCAATATATTCTGAAAAAATATGAACATGCCGACAGTGTGGACTTGTTGAGTATATCTATCAACAAAGTATTGGACACTAGAAGAACTGAAAACTAAATTTGGACATACTGATGAAAATTCAATTATTCAGGTTATGAATTTATTATTTTTCTCATATAACGAAGAAACCCAATTATTTAAAGGTAGTGGTAAAGTTAAATTCTTCAGTAATAAACCAATTCCGATGCATATTCCTGATTTTTTCAAAATTCTCTTATATCATATCGAAGAACTTGAGTATAATTCAAAGGTTCCTGAATGGTCTTTGGTTAACTTACGAAACATGTTAGAAACTGATATTTCACTTTACGATTTAAGGGAAATTTTAGATCAAATGATGATTAGTGTTACCAAAGATGATATAGTACCTGGAGCAAATTAATTTTTTATAAGGTGGATAAATTCATTAAAGGAGTCATATTTTAATTGTGACTCTTTTCTTTT
>DEPV01000107.1:2800-2943 GCA_002358955.1 Erysipelothrix sp. UBA3383
AAATATTGATACTATGATAGAAAACTATTCAATCATATTGGCTAAATTGCATTTGAATCTTCTTCCACATAAACAACCATAGTTTTACAAATTTACTTGATAAGTATTTGCTACTTTCATATAAACAAGTACAATGACAATAG
>DEPV01000027.1 GCA_002358955.1 Erysipelothrix sp. UBA3383
ACTTTGTAAGAATCGAAGTCTAGGACTATTAGTTGAGACAACCTTTAAGTTCATTAGTCTTAATCCAATCGACTTACCCTTAAGTAAATAGAATGTAAAACCCATACAAATCGCGATCATTAAATTCAGTGTATAACGATTTAATTTAGTATAGAAGAATGCCATAGTTAGTAGAATAGAAATGGCGTTATAATCAATAAGATAAGCAAATACCCTTCTTAGAAATGGTACTCTAGCTGCACTTAAAACTACTTTCTCATCAATTTTTTCACGACTTGGAAATAAGAATACTATCGCAGGTGTTATAGCATAACCAATAAGACCACCACAGGTGTTCAGGAATAAATCATCAACATCAAAGAGTCGATATGGTCTAGGATAAATACCGTACACCCCTGTAATCTGAGTCACTTCATAAAACAGTGACATCAAGAAAGTATAGAACAAGACCTGCTTGAAACTTTTCTTGAAATAATATCTTAAATATATTCCAAAAGGCAAAGTTAAGAATACATTGAATACTACTTGTAATATAACACCTTGAGTTAGTGCAGGAAAGTAGGTAGAAGCATCACCCAATCTAAACACAGATTCTCTAATGATGTCCTGAACAAACATAAATGGAATTAACTGAGTATAAGGACTGGTTAGAGCCGCGACAGATTCTTTAGTAGGTAATGGTAGCAGTGTCATGAAAAATGCTGTCAGTAAATAAAAGATAAAACTGTATATCATAAATCCTTTGAAGAAAGTAAGTGCCCCCTTCTTATGGTACTCCCAGAACAGTAAGGGTATTGCAATAACATTGGCTAGAACAATAAAAGTAAATATTGCTGTTTTAAGCGGTATAAGATATGCATTCATAATGTGTTTCCTTCTCTTTCAATTTTTAGGCTAATAAGTTAAGGTCTCGAACGAATAATCTGAAACTGACAAAGTGTTCTTCATATATTTATATTTCATTAAAGTATAGTTTTAATAATAAGTTACTTCTCCCAAAGTAATGATATTAAGATTTCGAAGAATCAGTATATTTTTATTTTAAACAACAGTTTTTTCAACGTAGAATCTATTTTTACGAGTGATCATTTTATAAATTGGACAAATAATATATTGATAGAGAAGATATCCGATCATACCTCCCAGTACATTTGCGATAATATCGTTGAAATCAAAGCTTCGATAATTAAATCTAAGAAGTAAAGAAACTACCAATTGTGTTATTTCGATGAGCATGGTAAATTTCAATGCTTTAATCATGGTTTGTTTGAAAGACATGTTATCGTTAAAAACATTAACATAGACCCCATATGGTATAAACAATATTATATTTTGCATAAATGAAACGATCATATTTGTAAAAATAACACCATAAAGTGGAATAATGGATAAAAAGTAATGACGATCAAATATTGGCTGACCATTCATTATTTGAGCATCTTCAACACCCAATCGATTTACTGGTAATGGTAAGAAAACATAAAAAATTACCATGGACATATAGAGTACATAGCTTGTCCTTACTAAAATATATTCAAAACTTTGTTTTCTGTTTTTAATAATAGTGACAATTAATATGATGGCTAAAATAAAAGGATTTCCAGTAAGTGTTAATCCGTATTCACCTGAAAATAATAATTCAATTAGAAAAATAATTTCATTGAAAAGCTCTGTCAAAAAATCCATGTTGATATCCCCCAAATGTATTTAAGTACTAACATTAGTATATCGCCTTTAGAGATCATCCTCAACACCATCATCAAAAAATACAAGATTCGTTTTAGTTCTATTGATATTTATACTATAAAAAACAAACGGACCAATAATCGGTCCGTTTGTTTTAATTTATATATTATTTAAAATTCTACCAAGTCAGGATTAGGTCCTTCTTTCCCAATCCCTTTAAGCGTATTAATTTTATTCATATCAGCATCTGACAATTCAAAATCAAAGACATCAAAGTTCTCTATGATACGAGATTTTGTAACGGATTTAGGTAATGGAACATACCCACTTTGAATGGACCAACGAATTGCAACTTGAGCAATGCTCTTATTATAAGTTTCAGCAATCTTTTTTAGATCTGCATTATCTAAAATTGTCCCTGTACCAAGAGGACTGTATGCTTGAGTAACAATTCCTAAAGAATCATTATAAGCTTTAAGCTCCGCCTGAGGATCTGATGGACTTGCATATATTTGGTTAATTGCAGGTTTGATCACTGCAGTTTTTAATAGAGCATCCAAGTGATGTTTATGAAAGTTAGATACACCAATCGATTTAATCTTACCTGCTGCTACGGCCTCTTCCATTGCTTTCCATGCTTGAGCATTCCCCTCTTCCCATGCATCACGAATTGCAAGAGGGTTTGGCCAGTGAATTAAGTATAAATCAAGATACTCAACTTGTAACTTCTCCAAGGATTCATCAATTGCTTTTTTAGCCCCCTCATAAGAATGAGCATCATTCCATAATTTAGTGGTCAAGAAGATATCTTCACGAGCAACACCACTCCTTTTAATACCATCTCCAACACTTCCTTCATTACCGTATACAGCCGCTGTATCAATATGACGATAACCAGCTTTTAAAGCATTATAAACGGATTCTTCTGCAACTTCACCATCAGGTGTTTGCCATGTCCCAAAACCTAGAGCAGGCATTAATTCACCATTATTTAATTTAACTGTAATCATCTAAATTCTCCTTTTCATCTATTCAAATCAAACTGGTAGATACCAATTTGGATATGTTCTAATTCAATCATAGCATATTTAAACGTTTCAATTAGAATATGTACATTCTTCATAATATCAATCATTAAATTCTATGATTTTAATTGGTTGGGGATAATCGTTAGAATTATTAACCACAGGATGAATAATAAAACAGACTACAATTCAAATAATTAATAGAAAACATTAACTTAAAGAAAAAATAAATGTTTAAACAGTAGAAATTCAAAAGATATTGTGTTGCTGTTCAATAAAAAAAACACTCACAAAAGTAAGTGTTAAATTGAAATTAAAATGGTGCCCAAGGACGGGATCGAACCGTCACGGAGTTTAACCTCCGCAGGATTTTGAGTCCTGTGCGTCTACCAGTTCCACCACTTGGGCGTGATGTACTTAGATATAATAAATTATTTAAGAACTAATTACAATAGTAAACTTAAAATAAGAGTAAATTTATTTTGCAAAATATGAATTATAGTGTCTGACCCAATTTCTGAGTATTTAAGACAAAAAAACTGTAATTTGAGTACTTGCTAAACAAGCGATCAAATTACAGTTTAGGTTTTCTATCAAATTGAGTTTGTTATGAGGTAATTTATTAAAAATAGTAAAATCTAGAGGTTTTTTACACTCTTACTGATAGGTATTCACATGTTCCATGTGGTTTGATTTCTGGAGTTCCAGCTTCAATGAAAACGGAGTCTCCTTTTGAAAGTAACATTGTTTTACCGTATTGTTCTAGGTATAACTGTCCTTCTAAGATGATAATTGCTTCAAAACTTGTATCATCTAGGTTGTATTCCATAGCACCATCCATCACAACCTTTGTAGTTGTGAAGTAGTCACATGAAACAAGTTCTTGAGTTGTGTATGTGCCGTGGTCTACTAGCTCACCTTGAGCCTTAAAACTTGTGTTAAGCGGTGTTAATGTGGAGACATCCAACGCTTTCTCAACGTGTAGCTCACGTGTGTTACCTTGTGCATCTTTACGATCAAAGTCATAAACACGGTATGTTGTGTTTGAGTTTTGTTGGATCTCACAGATCACAATTCCAGCACCAATGGCATGGATTGTACCTGCTTCAACAAAGATCACATCACCCTTTGTAACATTAACATGGTTTAATTTGTCAAGAATTGTATTATCAGCAATCGATGCAGCATACTCTTCTTTTGTAATTTCTTCTTTAGTACCATAGTACAGTTTAGCATTGGGTTCTGCTTCTAAGATATACCACATTTCTGTTTTACCATATTCATTTTCATGTTCTAGAGCATACTTGTCCTCTGGGTGAACTTGAATTGATAAATCTTGTAATGCATCAATGAATTTAACAAGAATTGGGAATTCATCAAACTTTTGACCGTTTGTTCCTAAAACTTGACGTCCCATAATCTCAATGTACTCACGTAATGTTTTATCGTGGTGGATTCCACCAACAATCATACTTGGTCCATCTAAGTGGGTTGAAACTTCCCAGCTTTCCGCTAAAGGATTCATTGAAGTTTCTTTATTGTAATCTTCTTTAAGTTTTTGCCCACCCCAAAGGTAATCTTTGAATGCAGGTCTTAATTTAACAATTGCCATTATTATGCAGTCTCCTTCATATTTTCAAATGCCAAAAGGCCACCGCCAATAAGTCCATTATCATCCCCTAATAAAGCCGGTTTGATATTAACATTATCAACTTGAACATCGTATACTTTAGTTTTAACGCGTTCTTGTACATCATCAATGAAGCCTTCGATCTTCATTGCAACACCACCACTTAATACAATGATGTGTGGATCTAAAATACCAATCATACTTGCCAGCATGTTAGCAAGATACTCTTTAGCATCTTCAATGATTTCTTGAGCGATTGCATTACCTGCAAGTGCTAAATCATTCACATCACCTGCATGATCTGCCTTAAGTCCTGCTTGATTTGCGCGGTATGTAATTGCAGTTCCTGAACAAATCGCTTCAACAGCTCCTGGTTTCAGTTGGCCCATTTGTGGACCCTCTTTCCAAAGAATTGCATTGGCAACTTCTTGAGCAAACCCACGTGCCCCTTGGAATACCTTACCATCAATGATTAAACCA
The DNA here is from genome assembly GCA_002358955.1 of Erysipelothrix sp. UBA3383. Classification (GTDB taxonomy): domain Bacteria; phylum Bacillota_I; class Bacilli_A; order Erysipelotrichales; family Erysipelotrichaceae; genus Erysipelothrix. The sequence continues at coordinate 4,822 of DEPV01000027.1, forward strand.
GCACCAATTCCGGTTGAAATTGTTAAGAATTGTACAATTTCAAGACCTTGTCCTGCACCTTTAATGGCTTCGGCAAGTCCTGCTAGGTTAGCATCATTTTCAATGTAGCATGATTTTCCAAAGATTTTCTCTGCTTCTTCTTTAACATGAAACCCGTGCCATCCAGGTAAGTTTGGTGGTGTAAGTACAATACCGTTTTTAAGGTCTAGAGGTCCTGGTACTGACATTCCAACACCAATAACTGGATGTTCAAGTTTTAGAATCAAATCATTAATTTTCTTTAAGTTGTTAATAGGATCAGCACTATCCGTTGTAAAAGCTTGTTTTGATAGGACCTTTCCATCTTCATCAATCAGTGCAACACGAGTTTGTGTTCCGCCGATATCGACACTTGCAGCATATTTCATGAGTTTTCTCCTTTTTGTTTTAAGAATGATGCAACAGCACCCATCAGGTTGGCATCATTTTGATAATGAGCAGCTTTAATTTCAAATTGAACGGATTCAAGGCCCGCTTCCAGCAGTAAAGTGGCCATACGTCTATTCAGTTCATCAATTAATGGTGGATGAGCAGTAACCCCACCCCCTATGACAATACACTCAGGATCTGTAGTAAATTGGAGGTTATACAGACCCAGTGTTAAATAATCATAGAACTTGTTGACTTCATCTTGTGCGATGGGATCATTATCATCAGCCTTTTTAAAGACTTCTTGCCCATCGTAAGTTCCCCATGGCACATTAACGCGATCGCAGTATCGCTCTGCCATATGCACTGCTGTAGCAAGCAGTGAGAAACTTGTTTTACCATCAAGAATCATGCAACCAAATTCTCCTGCAAAGGTATTACGACCTTTGAGAAGTTCACCATTTTGAATCACAGCACCACCAATACCTGTACCTACAACAACAAAGAGAACATCTTTATTATCTTTTGCAACACCACTGTGAAGCTCAGCAAGCGCCGCACAGTTAGCATCGTTTTCAATACTTACAGGTAATGATAAATGCGTTTCTAAAGCATCTACAAATTTAAAATTGTGAATGTATTCAATGGCAGATACACCACCAATGACACCTTCCTTTTGATCCACACTGCCCGGCACTGACATTGCAATACCTTGTGTGTTTTCTTGTTTGAGTGTTTGGACAACATTCAGTAATTCATCTTGCATCAATTCCCATGAACTTGGAGTTGGGAATTGATTTTGTTGGCTTAGGATACCATCTTCATACAGTCCGTATTTAACAGCACTTCCTCCTAAGTCAAAGACAATCAGACTCATGATGAGACCTTTTGTGACTTGATTAAGTCAGCCATCCAAAAACTACTCTTTTTAGCACTTCGTTCTTGTGTTTCAAGATCAATGCGGTAATACCCATAACGGTTACGGTATCCATTCAGCCATGACCAGCAGTCAACAAAAGTCCACATGTGGTATCCAAAGCAGTTGGCACCTTGTGCAATTGCTTCATGTAATACTGCTAAATGGTCATAAATGAATTCAATACGGTAATCATCAACGATCATACCCTCATCATTCATAAAACGTTCTTCATCCGCAACACCCATCCCATTTTCAGAGAGGTACCATGGAATATTCTTGTATTCATTTTTTAACATCATTGCAATATCCATAATCGCTTCAGGATAAATTTCCCACCCACGATATGGGTTCATACGGCGTTCTGGCCATACATACGGTTCATACAGATCTTCAGGTACTAAAACTTCAGTCTTAATAACTTCTGGTGCTTGAACACGTTTTGGTTGATAGTAGTTAACACCTAAGAATTCAGCAGTATTATTCTTGATGATTTCAAGATCACTTGCTGCAGTTTCAGGTAATAAATCATACTCTTTAAGTAAATCGATTAACTCTTGTGAGAATTCACCCGTTACCATACCATCAATAAAACTAGTAATGTTTAACAAACGTGCAATACGTGCTGCTTCAACATCTTCTTTAGAGTCTGATCGACCAAATACAGGTGTCAGGTTTAGGATGGTTCCTACTTCCAAAGATTCATTGACTGATTTCATTGCTGAAATTGCTTTAGCATGCGCTAAAATCGTATGGTACCCTGCAATAATCGCCTTTTTAAAGTTAACTTCTGCAGGATAGTGAAATTCGTATATGTATGAACATTCAACATGTACAATGGGCTCATTGAATGTCGTCCACATCTCTACTAAATCACCAAATTCTTGTGCACATACTTGTGCATAATATGCAAAGTGATCAGCAACTTCAGGATTAATCCAACCACCCTTTTCCATCATCCACATTGGCATATCAAAGTGGAATAGGTTAATAATGGGTTTAACCCCTTTATCAAGCATGGTTTGGAAATAATCACGATAGTAAGCAACAGCCTTTGGATTCACAGTTTTACCATCAGGTAATAAACGTGTCCAAGAAATCGATGTACGGTAAGAGTTTAAATTCATATCTGCCATCAATTGAACATCATCTTTATAGCGGTTGTAAACATCCGATGTTATTTGTGGTCCAATATCCGCATCAAAATGTTGCGGTTCTGTTTCAAACCAGTAATCCCATGTATTTTGGCTCTTACCATCAATATTATTAGAACCTTCAGTTTGAGGCGCAGACGCTGCTGCACCCCAAATGAAGTTGTTTGGAAATTGAAGGTGTTTCATAGTTACACTTCCTTTGTAAAACGTACGGTACGGATTTCTCCACCCTTAAGATCTGTATCAATTGCATCTGTTGTAACAGTTTCAATTAAATCAGATTGCGTTCCACTATAGTTTACCATGGAAACATCAAAGTTTGTATTGCTTTCGTTATCTAAGTTGAACAGACGAAGAATAACATCATCACCGTATTCATTACGCTTCAGAGCACTTACTAAACCTTGTTTTGAATCTACTGATAAGAATGTGTTTGCTGCAGGTAAAGTTCCTTCTGAGTGTTTTGTTTGTACACTTGAGAATTCAACTTGGTTTCCTTTAACAGCCTTGTATGCATCAAATTTATCATCTGCATTATGGAATGCTAATGAGTATGAAACGGATGTCTCACCTAAACATTGTGCACCAGGTGTTGGGAAGTAACCCCAGTCACCCATTTCTCCAGTACTGCGTAGCATTGTTACAGCAATGTAACGGTTGTCTACTAATTCATATTCGTTCAATCCAAAGTTACCTACGATCACACCACGCTCATCATTACTGTTTGCAGAGAATGATTGTTGGTGTTGTGGATTCGCTGGGTTTTGCCATGATGAACTTACGCCATTAGGACGCTCTACCACTTCATAGATTGACTCTGATTGGTGGTGTGTTGTTTCCATGTGTGTATCAAATACAACACGTAAACGGTGGTCTTTCACTTGGTTGTCATAACTTGATTCAAACTTCAATACTTCAGAGTCTCGCTCTAATGTAATCAGTGTTTCAATAACAAATGGTACCAATACATCAGATCGTTGTGCCTTACGCTCACGCATCTCTGTAACTGACATTTGTTCTACAAGAAGTAGATCATCTCCAGATTTTGGTAACATCATTGTTTGTGTTAAACGTACTGTATGAATCATATCAGTGTGTAGAACACTTTCAACTTCAGTCTTAACACCCTTACTTGTGATGAGTACATCACCTTCAGGTGCTTTAAAGATATACTCATTACCAATATCTCCAGCATTATCAAAGACCATGATATCGGTATAGTTAAAGTCAGTCTTTTTATCAAGAACATCAAGTGTTCCATCAGCATTAACATCAACCTTCATAAACTGGTTTTCAAGTGTTGTTGAAGCTTTCAGTGTATGATCTTGTGTTGTTTCAGCATCAACTAATGCATAGGTATTCCATGAGAATGCAGGCATATCCACTAATGATAGACGAATTGTAATGTAACGAGCCATGTGTGGTACTCTAAATCCATCTTTCGGAAGATCTGCATGGAATCGTACTTCTGAACTGATGAAATCATATTCAACAGAGTTTCCATTCTCATCAACGATGTCAAAGTGTGGAACTCCTTGTTCTACTAAGTCATAGTAGTTTTCTTGTGGCTTACGCTCATTGAATCGAATTCTTGAGTATTCAAGTTCCAATTCAACAACACCACTCTTTGCATTACCCAGTGTGTTAAAAATTGTAAATGGACGCGCATCTTCTGCAAATTTACTTGTATCGATTGCACCTTGTAGGTGACGTAATGCTTCATCTTTAACAAATAAACCAACTTGTTTCGCATCTTCAAAACGTGTCACCATTCCATCATGTACTGCATCAATTGAACATCCACAGATACTATCGTGTGGGTGGTTTTGCATTAGTTTCTTCCATGCAAAACGTAGTTTTTCATGAGGGTAATCCCCTGTAACTTCATGTGCCATTGTAGCTAGTGGTTCAGCAATACGCTCTAATAAGTTTTGTACTTCCGTGTTTGATTGTTTTAAGTAAACACGTGATGATGATGTGTTAGCAAGTGTATACCAACCATCTGTCTCTTGTGATGTTAATTCACCTTGTACCTGACCAATATCTTCTGGCAGTTCTTTTTGAACTTCCTCAAGATACTCATCAAAACTTGAGTGAACAAACTCATACTCAGGATATAATTCATTTGCAAGACGAATTGCAGCTGTAACATCCTTTTGTACTGGTTGGTGGTCAACCCCGTTCATCATTAATAAGTGACGTGTTGAAGCATAACGCTCAACATCTGCTAATTTTACATCCCAGAATTCACGTGCTTCTTTTTCAGTTGCAGGAATCTCATTACCATTTGAATACCAGTTAGCAAACAATAGTGAGAAGATCTCAGTACCATCTGCACCCTTCCAGTTAATTTCTGAGTATTTTGAAGTGTAGTCTTCATCAACAACAACGTTATTAAACCCTGTAGTCTTAACTCCACGTCCAAATGCTACTGCATCAATGCCACCTTGTTTCATCATTTGTGGTGCTTGTGCCATGTTACCAAATGTATCTGGGAAATAACCTAATTTAACCGGCTCACCCCATTTAGCACTCTCATCAAGTCCCACAATCATGTTACGAGCATTCGCCTCTGAACTGATTAGGAAGTCATCTTGTAGAATGTAGAATGGTCCAATCTTCAGTTTACCCTCTTGTACGTATTTACGAACAAGTTCACGGTTTTCAGGACGTACTTCTAGGTAGTCATCTAATAATAGCGTTTGTCCATCCATATGGAAACTCTTATATTCTGGATCTGTTTCAAACAACTCAAATAAATCATCAAACAATTCAATTAAACGCATGTGGTGTTGCTCATATGGCAAATACCACTCACGGTCCCAGTGTGTATGGGAAATAACATGTACTTTTTTCTTCATAAAATTATCGCTCCACTCTTATATCAAAATAATCCATTACTAACTCACAGAACATCATATTCGCCCATGAGAACCATTCTCTTGAGAATTGTGTTGGATCGTTTACATCAAAACTTTCATGCATCATTAAAGTTCCCCCATCATTGCTTGCTAGGTTGTTTAATAATGACTCTTTATGTGCTTTATCATGAGTTGTTAAACCTTCAATAGACAGAGCAATTGGCCAGATGAAGTTAGGGTGTGTATGTGAACTTCCGCAACCTTGTGAGTACTTACCTTCATAGTAGTACTTGTTACTCTTACTTAAGATGTGATTACGAGTATTTACATAAACTTCATCATCAAAGTCACAGTAACCAAGGTATGGTGCAGCAAGTAGACTTGGTACGTTTGGATCATCAATGGTTAGAGCATTTCCTAATCCATCCACTTCATACGCATAAATCTTAGTTCCATCTTCAGTTTCAACAATCCCATGCTCTTTAATACCAGCATCAATCTCATTTCTTAATTGACGTGCTTTATCCACTAAATCTTGACGTTTGAAGTGATTTGGTAATACTTCTAATAAGTAATCCAATACAACCACTGCAAACATGTTGGATGGTACTAAGTAAGAATAGATACAAGCATCATCACTAGGTCTA
>DEPV01000067.1:0-7393 GCA_002358955.1 Erysipelothrix sp. UBA3383
TCTGTACCACCCGCACCTGGATGAATTTCAACAATTGCATTCTTCGTATCATAGTCTTCACTTAATAATACCAACAATGAGAAATCTTCCAATTCTTTTTTAAGATCCATCAATTCCATTTCAAGCATTTCTTGAAATTCTGCATCTGGCTCTTCTTTTAACATTTGAATTGATTCAGAACATGAATCAAAACCTTCTTTAAGTTTATTAAAACCTTCAACCTCTTTACGAAGTCGATTTAATTTTTGAATGTGTTGTTGCGATGTTTTATGATCATCCCAAAACCCATCCTCAAGCATTAGTGCTTCAAGTGCTTTAACTTGTTCATCTTTTGATGCCAAGTCAAAGTGAATCACCTAACGCTTTCAATGTATTAATTGAATGGTCAGTAAACTGTGCTAACTCATACAATTCCATATTTATCACCCTTGTCTATATTCAATATTTACATTCACAAAGAATTGAACAATATCAGAAGCAATGTTACCTAACATCTCTTCAAACATTCCAAATCCTTCATCAACATATGCCTGTAACGGCTTTTCTTGAGCGTATGAACGTAAGTGAATTCCTTCTCTTAACTTGCTCATCGCATCAATATGATCAACCCATGATCGGTCCATCATTTGTAGTACTACATCTTTTTCAACTCTCATAAATTGCTCTTTAACATCAGCAATCTTCGCTTCATAACGATTCCATGCTTCATTAACGATTTCAGCTTCAAACGCTTCATCATTCAATGATGCAAATGAATCCACAGACTTGCTGCCATCAACTAAACCACTGCTTTGTAATGCAACAATTGCCTCATCACGTTTAATACCTTGGTTTTTAGATTCAAAGTCACGGTGTGCTCCGATTTGGTTTGAAATCTCACGTTCAAACATTGCTTTTACAATACCATGAACATCATCATTTTCTAAAATGTGATTACGTTGTTCATACATGATTTCACGTTGTTGACGTAATACATCATCATAATCAAGTAACTGTTTACGAACATCAAAGTTAACACCCTCAACACGACGTTGAGCAGCACCAATTTGTTTAGTAATCACTTTATTTTCAATCGCAACATCACCCAGTTTTGAATAAACACCTTCAAAACGTTCTGATCCATGGCGTAACATTAAATCATCTTCAAAAGATACGAAGAAGCGTGAGAAACCTGGGTCTCCCTGACGTCCTGATCGTCCACGTAACTGGTTATCAATACGACGTGATTCATGACGCTCACTACCAAATACTGCCAATCCCCCAAGTGCTTTTACTTCATCATCAATCTTAATGTCAGTACCACGTCCTGCCATGTTGGTTGCAATGGTTACAGAACCCTTACGTCCTGCATTCTCAATAATTTGCGCCTCACGTGCATGGTTTTTCGCGTTTAAGATCTCATGTTTAATTTTACGTTGTTTCATCATCATAGAAATATATTCTGATGTTTCAACAGCAACAGTACCCACAAGAACCGGTTGTCCTTTTTCATGGTACTCTTTAACAGTTTCTAACAATGCTTCAAACTTCGCCTTTTGTGTTCCATAGATGAAATCCTCAGCATCAACACGTTGAATTGGACGGTTTGTAGGAACTACCAAGACACGCATGTTATAAATCTCTAGGAATTCTTCTTCCTCTGTTTTCGCAGTCCCTGTCATTCCTGATAGTTTTGCATACAGTCTGAAGAAGTTTTGGTATGTAATTGTAGCAAGTGTTACGGTCTCTTGTTTAATGGTGACATTTTCTTTCGCACTTAAGGCTTGGTGAAGCCCATCAGAGTACTCACGCCCCTCCATTAAACGACCTGTAAATTGGTCAACAATTACAACTTCATTATTTTGAACGACATATTCAATATCGTTGGTCATGGTGTAGTTTGCCTTCAATGCATTGTTAATTAGGTGAACTAAATCTGTTTGATCAACATCGTATAAGTTCTTTAATCCAAATGCCTTCTCAGCTTTTTCAACACCATCTTCTGTTAATTGAGCAGACTTGGATTTAATATCCACAACATAATCTGCACCTTCATTTAAACGTTTCACAAATTTATCAACTTGCTCATAACGTTTAGCACCTTGACGACTTCCCCCTGAAATGATTAAAGGTGTACGTGACTCATCAATTAGAATGGAGTCAACCTCATCAATCAGTGCAAAGTTTAAGGGTCTTAGAACACGTTGTTCAACTTTGGTCACCATGTTATCTCTTAGGTAGTCAAATCCTACTTCTGAGTTTGTAGTATAGGTAATATCATTTAAGTACACTTCACGTTTCTCACTGGTTGTTAGTTTACGCTCGTTGGTACCTACTGTCAGTCCTAAGAAACGGTGGATTTGACCCATCCACTCCGCATCACGTGATGCAAGGTATTCGTTAACGGTAATGATATGAACCCCTTTACCTGATAAAGCATTAAGGTAAGCTGGAAGGATCGCTGTTAAGGTTTTCCCCTCTCCAGTTTTCATCTCCGCAATATCACCACGGTGTAAGATGATTCCCCCCATTAACTGAACAAAGTATGGGAACTCTCCGATGACACGGTATGCTGCTTCACGAGCAACTGCAAAAGCTTCAACAAGAATATCATCCAATGTTTCCCCTGCAGCAACACGTTCCTTAAATTCTACAGTTTTCGCTTGTAGATCAGCATCACTTAAAGCACGGGTCGCATCTTTTAAGTCTTCAATTTGATGAGCAATTCCCTCAATCTCTTTTAAAATTCGTTTGTCCCCTGAAAATAAATTCTGTAAAAATCCAGCCATTTTAATAGCCTCCATTCTTATTTATTCATATAAAGTAACATATCTAAAAACTGCACAAAGAGTTGGATCCCCAACTCCTTAGTAAGAAATTTTTATAATGTTATGAGCTTGAATACCACGCTTTGATTCAACCGTTTCAAATTCCACTTCAGTTCCTACTTCCATGACTTTGAAACCCTCCATGATGATATGTGAATAGTGAAAGAAAATACGTTTGCCTGATTCCGTTTTAATAAAACCAAAACCTTTGGTCTTATCGAAATTATCCACGATTCCCCTCATCCATTCCACCTCCAAGTTCACTACCAAAATTATACTTCATACAGCCCTATGATTCAAGGTTCTAGCAAAAGAGGATGCACACACAATACAAGGACCCTAACACGCTTGCAAACCGGCTCTAAAAGCCTATAAGTAGCCACTAAACTCGCTCCTGTAGTACAAACATCATCAATCAATAAGACTTTCGTTTTACTCAGATTTACATCCGGATAAACATGAAAATATTGTGATACTTGATGTCGTTCATCAAACTTCAGTGTTGATTGCTTCACGGATGCCTCTTTCCATAAAATATCAGATAGAACTTCAAGTCCAAAACTTGCTGCAATTAAACCCATATGATCAAAACCCCTTCGCTTGATGGATTCTTGCGTTGTTGGTACATAAACAATTTTGTAATCGTTGTAAAAGAGGTTCAAACGAAACTTTTCTGGGTATATCAATACCCGTGATAACAACTCATCAAAGCGTTCTTTGTATTGGATCATTTGGGTTCTGGTAAAATCCTGGTAGCGATATAATGCGCGCATCTTAATGCCTTCTACCTCAAACTTATAAGGACCATAGTCAAATTGTTCACGACACTTCTTACACAAAGGATCTTCTTCAAAAAGTGTATCTAAAAGTCCCCATGCTTTGTCTTCAAAACAGATAAGACATTGTCTCTGTGTTTGTTGATGTACTGAAGACAAGCCTGTACTTCTTTTCCATCTCTCCAAAATACAACCTCTCCTTTCTTAGGTTTAAACCCACGTTGTACCCTTCCTGCTATTTGGACCAAACTCGATTTATCAAATACTTTATGATCTGCAAAAAGGACTATTACAAAACAATCTGGAAAAGTAACACCGCGTTCAAGGATCGTTGTACAAACTAAAAATCCCTTCTTTTTTCGAAACAAACTTAAAATTTCTGCTTTCTTTTCACTCTTAGAGGTTATATAAGGACATCTTAATACAGAGCTTATTTGTCGTGCCAACTTTTGTGTTGGTACAAAAATTAGTACAGCCTCTTCTCTCCACAGTCTTAGGCATTCAAAAATTCTGAATATATTAACGACCCTAGGAAGTGGTAGGGGTAAACCCGATGGTCTTGCCGACAAAGTTAATACTTCAAAATCATCCCCAGTATCATAAGTGGCACTAAGATACACCAGATTTCCTCGACTGGCTTTACGTGCCATAAACTGCAACATCTCATTGCCCTTAAAAGGGAAGGCATCCGGTTCATCAATAATCAAGACATCAAAATATTCATAATAGCGAAACAGTTGATGCGTTGTACACACAATCAAATCTCCAAATAATTCATCTGTAAACCCCTCGCACACTTTAATAACATTGATGGATGGAAACACTGATTCCAATCTTGTATGCAATTCCATAACAACCTCACGTCTAGGTATTGCCCATCCAATCTTTAATCCTGAATTGATATACTCTTTAATAAGTTCTAAACACATTTCTGTCTTACCAGCACCACATACTGCTTCTAAATACACATTTTTCCCTTCATTAACTAGCTTAAGAAGGCTCTTTGATATTTCTTTCTGTTCTTTAGTAAGCTCAAAACTAAGATTTATGGAATCAACTTGCAGGTAATGGTACCCTTCCATCTGTGCTACCTGAAGTCCAATACACCTACGACATCTCCCTTTATAAAAATAGTAATCATCACTAGCACCGCACCTTTTACACATTGTATTCATGTTTTTCATAGCTTTAAATAAGAGTGTATATCAGGAATTCCTAGATATTTCATTGCTAGCAATAATAACGCTAATTTGATATAATAACTGTACGGGGATGTCATGGTTTCGACAGGATATCGTTTGATTCGGAATGCAGTGGTGTGACTACCTAAAGGTCAAAAACAATTTAACTGGAAACAACAGTTTACAATTCGCTGCTTAATTCGCTTTATATAGCTGCAGTGCGATAGCTCTCTCATTTTAGCCTTTGGTTGAAGGGCGTCGACTAACCGACAAAGGATAAGATCAAGGTCTCGCTTAGATCTTGGTACGAAAACTTCAAAGCACATCATGGTAAGCTTTGATTGTTTATCAACCCATGATTATTCATAAACAATCTAAACTGTAGATTTCTGAATGTGGAACATATTTTGGACGCGAGTTCGACTCTCGCCATCTCCACCAAATAAAAAAATAACCCACTGTGAAGTGGGTTTTCTTATGCTTCTATTAAATAAATGATGTCGATTTTCACGCCATTTGATCGAGTATACTTTCCTGATGATTCATAAAGAAAAAGCAAAAGACAAGTTGCCTGTCTTTGAATATTCTTCTAGGCTTTTTACATATTAATAAACTCATTTATTTGGATATTTATATCGACAAAATCTAAAAATTTTTGAATATAACTAGAACACGTTTTTACTTTACCTACGCTCATAATTACTCTAAGTAAAGACAGGGTTTATTTTGAAGAATAACAACATCCAGTATGTAAAAGTCGCTTATTTAAGATGATATTTTTAAAAAAACATCCCGTTTCTTTGCTAATACAATATTAATATTACTAAATAACCGAATCGTTTCGACACGTAAAATTTATATGTTGGCAGAACATGAATTATGTACTTTGACTACACATGCAGTTACGAGAGAAGCACCATAATAATTGCTTTATGTTAATAATTTAACTATTCGGTAGAATCTGTCGATTGATTTAAAATTTCATAGTAAATATCGTCTGACAATAAATACACTCCTCTTTGCTCACCTCTAATAACATATCCATTATCCATTAATGTTTTTATTCTACTATTAGCACTACCATATGAGATAGATAAAGAATCAGATATTTCTTGCGTTTTAATTAAATTGTCTGTCATTCTTGCCTGCGCTAGTATAGAAAAAGAATCAATAGTGTGCTGGTCATAATTACCAACTAAATTATGGTTAATATATGAGCCCAATTTTGAAAAAGTGAGTTGAATTTTAGCAATGTCATTATCTATTTCTGCCGAAGCTTCTAATACCATATCTAAAAAGAAATCTATAAACGAAGTTGCTTCACCCTTATTGAAACCACCACTTGTTATAACAAAAGAATCTAAATATCTTTTCATGTTATTTTTAATAATGCTAGATAATTTTAGGGCTACCATTTCATCAATGTCATAAAGCATACTTGAAGCAATATACCTGCCTAATCTACCGTTTCCATCATAAAATGGGTGAATATATTCGAAGTAATAGTGCGCCACTGCAATTTTAACAATTAAAGGAATATCATCGTTATTTATGAAATTAATCAAATGATCTAAATGTTCGATAATTAGGTCTTCGGTTTTAAAAGGTGAGTGAACCGGGTTCGTGCTCCCATCCCCCTTAAATACAAAAACTTCTTTTTTTCTGAATAAAGAACCATCTGGTAGCAGGTCCTCTTTAATTTCATTAGTCATTAGTTGATCATAAATTAATCTAAAGTCTGATACGTCAGTAAAATGATCAGACCCTTCATTAATCAACTTCATATATTTGTTAGTGATGAAATAAAATCTGCTGTTTTTATTCATGGAAAAAGAAGCCGAAACATAGTCTTGTTTTGTTGAGGAAACCCCCTCAATTTCGTTTGTTGATTTTAATTCTTCATACATTAGCTGATTGAAATAAAATTCTTTTACCTTTCCAGCCTGAATCACACCACCACGTTTACTTCTTGCTAAGCACTCACTAAAGAATTTTTCACTTTTGAGCATCATATCTGGATGAAGAACACCAAATAACTCGTAAACTTCCCCAAATTTAGTTTTAATTGATAGGTCGAATTTAATGGTTGCAGTAGAATTTAGTCTTCTCAAATATTCTTTTTCATGGGTTTCTGGATATCTGTAATAGTAGTTTTCTAATGTCATTTTATTCATATTTTCACCTCATACTAATATATTAACACACTTCATTACAAAAAGAGCTTTTTTTGTAATGAACGAGTAATGTGAGTCTGTTATTTTGGTATATATTATTAATTTTGTAATATAGTTCATACTTATGAAATAATTCCCTTACGCGTTTTGCTAAGATGCTTTATAAGTCATGAATCTCTAGAAGCCTTTATATCTGACTGTTAATTAATTTATACCCATTCTTTGTTAATCAATAATTTCGGTGATAATCGATAGATGCATGCACTTAGTTAGATTTACAAAAATAAAAGTTGATGTACTTGATTAGATATTATAAAAGAATATCTAATCAAGTAATTGCTTCTGACCTCTACTGCAAATCTATGAAAAGACTTAAAAATTACCTCCATGATTCAAGATAATTAAACTGTCCCTATAATGTTGTCACTATAAGCACAGGAATATTTTTGTTTTAA
>DEPV01000067.1:7407-10050 GCA_002358955.1 Erysipelothrix sp. UBA3383
TTTTAATAAATCAATAAATTTAAATTTTAATGTCCAATCGTTGTCTTAATAACTGTAAGCTCTAATAATTCACTCTTAGGTCCTATTAACATAAATTCTTCAGGATAAATAACAGAATTATCTTTTAGTGACTTAATCTTAATTTCGACGAGGTCATGATTTCCAGATAACATTGCTTTATCACCACGATTACCAAAACTAATGGTTGCAACTTTATTGTTACCTTCACCACCGTCTTTAACAGAAATATCTTCCATGTTCTTAATATCACCAATTGCATCGATACTTATGATTTCAAAATCATTGCTATCGTAATTAAATATTGTTCCAAGTGCATTTACATTTTTAAGCTCGGTACCAGTTAACTTAATGGTGAACACATCACCTGCAGATACAATACGCTCATGTGATGATTCGTAGTTAATTGTACCTTCTGGTTGACCCTCTTTATTATTGCCACCATCCATTTGATTGAGTACAAATGAATAATCATAAATGTCAAACACACCATTCTTATTAACATCAGCATTGTTTTCCAATACCTGAGTAGTGAATTGATGTGATGCTGCTGTTAATCCTTTGTAGTTATGAATTTGAGTTAAGTCTTCTGCATCTATTTTACCATCAAGGTTGAAGTCACCAAGTGGGTATGAACGGCTACCCTCTACTTTATTAACAATCATTTCAGAAATTGAAATATTATTACCATTCACTTGTTTCGCAGTAATTTTGAGATATTTACCCTTAGCAGATGCTAAATCGATTTTGATTTCAGGATGATCATCTACATTTACAACAAAATCTTCTTGTGTAAAGGTCTTACTTGGACCATCGGATATTTGAGTCCAGTGAACACCATCAAAACTTGTAGAAATATCCATCTGTGACATAAAACGATCTTTATAGTTTTCAAATACATGGTAAGTAAGATCAGCAAGTTCATGGATTTCATCAAATTCAAGAATGATATCTTTCCCTACAAGTTGGTTGTCCTCATTTGGAACTGATATGAATTGTGCAGGTGTCAACAAACGATTAAAGGCATTTTCAAGACCGTAGGTATAGTGGAATTCAGGTATTGTTGTAGTAACCTTACTGTTAGGTACATTACGCCATGGATCTAAATCAGTAGAAATGGTGATGACATCACTCCACGCTGAGAAACCATCTTTATTACGTGAACGAATTTTATAATTCATTTTTGTAATGTAGCTCAGTTCATCATGGATAAATTGAGTTACATTGCCTTTGAACCCACCATGCATCTCACCATCGGATTCAATCTCGTAGCTTGTAGCACCTTCGATCTGATTCCAGTTTAAAGTAATCGAAGTCGCACTAGTCTCATACTCACCAAAAATTGGCGTTTCTAAAGATGCATTAAGTTGATATTCCCCAAGTTTGTAATCATACACAAAATCTTCGATTTGAATTTCAACGGCATTTTCTTGTGCATTACTTGATGCGATTGCTATATGAAGTTTCGGATTGGTAATGATCTCTTTTGCTTCAAAATCACCACCACCTTGTGCATATTTATTTAGATTCGGAGTTTCTTCATAGAAGTAAATAGTCTCATTATTTTCTTTAGCAGCTTCGAATGCCTTCAATGAATTTACTTGTTCGACATGAACTACAGAATCATTTACCTTTAGAATAATACGCTTTGGTTTCTGACTTAAGTTAATGATTGCAGTTGTTTGTTTATTAGTCTCATAACCATCGTATGATCCTGTGGATTTATCAATGGATAAAATAGCTGTTGAATCCTTAACCATTGAGTGTAATCTTGTTTCTACTTTAGCACCGTAGGAAACATTGGCACATTCATTGCCATTCTCATCCAGTGCATTCATCGTAATACCATCATCTTCAATAACAGTATAAGAAGTTAATGCTTCCGATGGGTAAAATTCAAAAATTCGTTTTGATTTATCGAGACCCATTGGATTATTTTCAGTAATTGCTTTGGGGTTATTATGTTCCTCATATTTAGGAATAATTGCACCATTTTTTACAAAGAGAGGTAATTTCCACAGTGGTGTATCAAAGCCATTAATCGTTTGACCTCCTTGATATGCATCTCCTGTAAAATAATCAATCCAGATCTGATTTGAATCGGGTAAGTAAATATTATTTCGAATATCATTACCCTGCTCATCAGCAATTGTATTTTGATAAATAGGGGCTACTAAGAATTGGCTACCGTACATAAATTGATATTGAACATCTTTTGTGTAAGTCTTCTTATCGTTTGGATACTCTAAAAACAGTGCACGAACCATGGGTAATCCATCTATGGCCTCATAAGCCGTAGTATAGAGGTAAGGCATGAGTTCTGCCTTTAATTTTAAATACATACGGTTAATATCATCATGATCATCGCTATGACCATAAGGTTTTTTAGGACGTAATCCCCAACCATCCATATCTAACATAATTGGAGTGAAGGTCTTCCATTGCAAGTCACGTGTTGTGATTAAAGAATTACCACCAAAGATACCATCAATGTCACTTCCCACATTGGGATTTCCTGCCAGCCCTTGACCTAGGTATGTTGGAATGTGGAATCGAATGTACTCCCAGTTTCCTCCCGTTTGGTCTCCTGACCAAATTGCCGCATAACGTTGTGAGCCTGCCCAG
>DEPV01000067.1:10093-11588 GCA_002358955.1 Erysipelothrix sp. UBA3383
GGTCTTTGCTTTGTCACACCCAGTCCTTCGTAGACTATTTTAGTTGAATCTAAAGTCATTGAATAACCCGGACCCACCCATGCAACATCGGTTTTAAAAGCACTGATGCCACCTTTTAAAACTTCATTCTTAAAATCACGTAGTGTTTGATACCCTCGATACCCAAAACTATCGTGAGCTGAACCTTCTGGTGTCAGACCACTTTGTGTCCACAATCCTGTTGTAACACCTCGATCTTTAGCATACTGAGAGAAACGAGCAAGGTTTTTAATATTATCTTGAATTGCTTGATCTCTAGCCTCATCATCAGTATTACTTCCTAATGGATAATCTTGATAGTATCCATGTTGTCCATAACCTGCACCATAGCCATCATTGGGTAAGAAATACCCCAGTGGCATATCTCTTTTTTGATGACCATCCAGCACAGCTCGTGCCGAAAAAGGATATAATGTTTCAAATGGTAAATCCGAGATGGGTGAATCTCCGTTTAGCGTTTCCGGAATTATTGAAGAATCTAATGGAATTTTTCCAGTTTCAGGATCAATGGGGAGCTTATAATCACGGTTACGCCCATGTTCATAGTAAACTTCTCCATCTTCTAATTGCCAATCTTTTGCTGCACCTTCATTAGTCTTTGACCAACCATCACGATTATAAGCATTCAGGTGACCTAAGTAATAAGCATATTCTGGTAAAAGAACGGGATTACCAGTTACCTTATAGTATCCTTGTAATAGTTCTTTTGGTGTATCCCCTAAAAAGTAGTAAGCATCAAATCGTTCTTCATGATGAATGGTTTGAACACGAGTCTCATCAGTATTCCCAAAATCATACTTTCCAGCTTGGAAGGTATTTCGTAGAACACCATAGCCTTTGGTAGACCAGTAAAAAGGACTAGGTGAGGCAACACCACCATCAACCCAATTACTCTCATTCACGATATTAATACTTTGCCCTTTATGGGTGAATCGTCCATTCTGTGTTCCACCACCAAAGAAGTATTCATCCTTGTGGTGTACTAAAGTTTGAGTCGTCTTGTCTTCAGTAATTTCTATCGGATGTGTTTCTTCAAATATAACGTGACCATCTTTTTTAACACTCATCGTATTACGTTTCTTATCAAATTCAACACTTGTAGTGTTACAGAAGATAAGAAGTTTATTTGACTCATCATTAATTTTAACTGTCGGTTTTGAATAGTCTAATGAATCATCTTTTCGAATTTGAATTCGACCCAGATGACTTTCTTTGTGTGGTTTTGCATAATCTTCAAATAGATTAGTAGGATCAATATAAAATCTGAAAATATCATCTTCTAGAAAAATAATTTTCCCTACTAGTCCATCTGAATAATTGATTGTAACTGTATTATTAATTGAAGTAGCCGTTGTGATTGTACGCATCTTTCTTTACCTCTTAACTTTCATATTGAATGAATTGTGTGTTGTTAATTATTGTACTAAATCTATTTTTATAAGCTTATTTCCCATAT
>DEPV01000038.1:0-2780 GCA_002358955.1 Erysipelothrix sp. UBA3383
ACGTTTTGGAGACCCTGTAACACTTTCTGATACACCAAAAGATTATGAAGGCTATGATTTTTTATATTGGGAATTATCCAACGGTCAGCAAATGCAAGATTTAAATTTTACCATCGATGTTCTGGAAACCATGGAGGTCATTGCGGTATATAGAACACAAATGTTTGATTTAGATTTAATTTCTAACTTTGGAGATAATGATACGATTGAACATCTCCAATTTCAATATGGGGCTCCATTTAGCCTACCCAAAAATACATTTAAACGCCCTGGTTATTCATTTTTAGAATGGAATAACCAAAGCGATGGTAAAGGTAATTTATCATTCAAAGATCAGGCGGATGTGCCACGTGAATATGCGTATGATCATCTGGATCTTTATGCACAATGGTCTGCTAATGAGATTACGGTAATCTATCGACCATATGGAACTTCTAATCTCCAAAAGACTCAAACTCATACCTATGGTACTGGTGAAAAAGTACAGAGTGATGGACTTATTAGAGAGGGTTATACATTCAAGCATTGGGTGATTGAGGGCACTGATACACCAGTATATCCAGGTGATGATCTTGATGAAATTATTAAAGAGGGTACTCTAATCCTTCATGGTGTTTATGATGCGAATCCTTATACTATTATTTTTGATGCGAATGGTGGTGAGGGCGTCATGGATCCTCAAGCCATGTTATATAATCAAAAGGAAGTTTTAAGTCAGAATCAGTATACAAAAGTTGGGCATACCTTTGATGGATGGCGTGCTGATAATGGGAAAGTTTACGCAGACATGCAAGAGGTTATGAATTTAGCATCTTCTGGTGATGTCACATTAACGGCACAATGGAAAGCCAATATTCTTACCGTTAATTATGTACAGGATGATGAAGGAGGTATTGTACTTTCTGAAGATTATACTTATGGAACGGGTGCTAGTATCAGTGATAATGGGTATTATAAAGTTGGGTATCAATTCAGATATTGGTTAATTGAAGGAACTGATACCATTGTAAGACCGTATACACCAGTGGATGATTTATTGACTGAAGGAAGCATTACTTTAGTAGCGAAGTTTATTCCTAAAACATTTGTTGTAGATTTTGAAGCGAATGGAGGGGAAGGAAGTACCCCATCTCAATCTTTTATCTATGATCAAGAAAAAGCATTCAACAAAAACGAGTTCACACGTCTTGGTTATACATTTGTAGGATGGAGTCTTGATGGTGTTACTGTACTATATAGAGATGAAGAAGTTGTTCAAAATATTTCAGATGGTATTGATATCACACTGTTTGCAGTATGGAGTGAAAATGCCTACACCGTTACATTTGATGCAAATGGGGGTAGTGGAAGTATGGTACACCAAACCTTAATTTACGATCAAGAAGAAGCTTTATCTAAAAATGAATTTACCAGAGTGGGTTATACATTTGTAGGTTGGAGTATCGATGGTAACACGGTACTGTATACTGATGAACAAGTGGTAAAAAACGTGTCATCTGGTGAGGGAGTAACACTACGTGCTGTTTGGAAACAAAACACTTATACACTAAAATTTGATGCTAATGGTGGTAAGGGAATCATGAAAGATCAAAGCATGGTTTATGATAATGAAGTGCTATTGAATCAAAATGAGTTTACACGTGTTGGTTATACATTTGCAGGTTGGAGTATGGATGGAGTAACTGTAATATACAGCGATGGACAAATGGTTAAAAACCTTTCTAGTGGTGATGATGTTACACTGCATGCAGTTTGGACAGCAAAGAAATATAATGTAAACTTTGAAGCTAATGGTGGTAGTGGTAACATGACACCACAAAGTTTAGTTTATGATCAAGAAGAAGCATTAACTGACAATGCATTTACTCGTGAGGGGTATACCTTTGGAGGGTGGAGCATTGATGGTATTAATGTACTGTATAACGATGGTGCAGAGGTTATCAATCTATCTACAGGTGAAGATATAACACTTATTGCAGTATGGAAACAGAATACCTATAAAGTTAACTTCGATGCAAATGGTGGTGAAGGAAGTATGGAACCACAATCTTTAGTTTATGATCAAAAAGAATCTTTAAACAAAAACGAATTTAAGCGCGATGGATATCGATTCTTAGGATGGAGCATTGATGGTGAAACAGTAATCTATAAAGATGCTCAGGAAGTAGAAAACTTATCAACAGGGGATGATGTAGTATTACATGCTGTTTGGTTAGCAAATAGTTATCATGTCAACTTTGAAGCTAATGGTGGTGAAGGAAGTATGGAACCTCAATCTTTAGTTTATGATCAAGAAGCAAGTTTAAATACTAATGAGTTTACACGCACTGGTTATACATTCATAGGTTGGAGTTTAGATGGTAACACAGTCATCTATAATGACGAACATACAGTTATTAATTTATCAACAGGAGATGATGTAACATTACATGCTGTTTGGAAACAAAACACCTATAAAGTTAACTTCGATGCGAATGGTGGTGAAGGAAGTATGGAACCACAATCTTTAGTTTATGATCAAGAAGCAAACTTAAATTCCAACGAGTTTACACGCACTGGTTATACATTCATAGGTTGGAGTTTAGATGGTAACACAGTCATCTATAATGACGAACATGCAGTTATGAATTTATCTACAGGAGATGATGTAACATTACATGCTGTTTGGAAACAAAACACCTATAAAGTTAAGTTCGATGCTAATGGTGGTGAAGGAAGTATGGAACCACAATCTTTAGTTTATGATCAAGAAGCAAGCTTAAATTCCAACGAGTTTACAC
>DEPV01000038.1:2792-16308 GCA_002358955.1 Erysipelothrix sp. UBA3383
GTTATACATTCATAGGTTGGAGTATTGATGGTAATACAGTAATTTATACTGATAGACAGGATGTTGAAAACTTAAGTAATGGAGAAGATATTACATTGCTTGCGGTATGGAAAAAGGTAGAAGTTGATGAACCAACTACACCTGATAAGCCAAATACAACTGATAAACCAAGTACACCAAATAAACCAAGTACACCAAATAAACCAAGTACACCAAGTAATGTAACGACTTTACCAAGTACTGGAATTCAATCAAATTATTTTGGTTATATCTTTGTTTTAGTAGGGATGTTCATAACAGCTCTAAACTTCAAAAAGAAATCTGAAGAAATGGAACATTAATCAGTATATTGTTAAATGAATAAAATGTAATTTGGACAAAAATTAACTTAAGATTAAAGACTTTCTTATGTACAGATTGTATATCTATAAAGTTTTCTTGGAGAACATGACAAATGCAGTTCTTTAAAACATGGCTGTATCGTTCATAATCTAAAAACAGTTATTAGAATATTAAAAAGGGTCACTTTTATAAGTGACTCTTTTTACATAGAAAAGTCGTGTTGAGACCTGTAAAGATAGCTTGTCTTAGTGAACCCTCAATCTTATACAAAGTGAGTTTTTGTAACAATTGATACATTGAATAATTAATATAGTTTCCAATAGTATATAAAAAAGAGACTCATGTTAGTGAGCCTCAGGGTTGTTCTAATAGTGTGATATTTAATCAATTATTGCTTGTACACAACCGACAAGTCCACTTTCCAACATCACTTTGATACCGTGAGGGTGAGTTGGGGAATTGGTCAGAAAACGTGCAATGACACCATCGGTTAGTTTACCAGTTCTTTGATCTTGCTTTTGAACGATTTGTACTGCTTGTCCAATCGCTAAATCTTTTCTTGCAATTTTATTCATATGATACTCCTGTCTTAAAAGAGTATATCATAGATAACGAGAACGAATGATATTGAAGTCTTGGTCTAAGTCTAATAATAAGGGACTTCCAGTAGGTATCTCGACACCAACAATATCATCATCGCTATAGGGTTGTAATTCCTTAAGCAATGCTCTTAATGAGTTACCGTGAGCTGCAATCAAGACACGCTTACCACTCATGAGGTCTTTCTTAATGACATCGTTAAAGTAAGGGAGTACACGATCTACTGTAAGCTCTAAAGACTCACCCATTGGTAATAGACGGGGATCAACATCACGATACATAAGATTGGTTTTAGGATCGTATTGATCATCATCATTTAATAAAGGTGGTAGCGTTTTATAGGAACGTCGCCATATTTTAACTTGCTCATCACCATACTCTTTTGCAACTTCAGCTTTATTAAGACCTTGCAATGCACCATAATGACGCTCATTCAATTGCCATGCTTTAATCATGGGTAAAAAAGTACGATCCATTTCATCCAAAATATAATCGGCTGTATGAATGGCACGCTTTAAATATGAGGTATAGACAATATCAAAATCCAGGCCGCTCTCTGCAAGTTTACGACCTGCAGTCTTTGCTTCTTCTTGACCCTGTTCTGATAAATCAACATCACACCATCCTGTAAATATGTTCTTTGAATTCCAAACACTTTGTCCATGTCTGACTAATACTAATCTCATGGAATCACCACCCTTTCATATATCTATCATACGCCTGTAAACCCATATTATCAAAACATTCGATTAAGCTTTTATGAGTTAAAATAATAGCATACTTAATAAGTATGCAAATCACTTGTTATCCAACATCACAAGAATTATAATGGATGAAGAAAAAGTAGGAGGACTATCATGTCAAATTTATTCGATCAATTAAATAAAAGAAGTTCACGTTATGGAATTGCTAAACACGATTCTCTAACACAAGAGGAGTTAACAAACTTAGTAGAAACAGCAGTACAAGCTACACCATCAGCATTCAACGCACAAACTCAACGTGCAGTTGTTCTATGGGGTGAAAACTCAGACAAATTCTGGGATTTAACATTAGAAGAATTACGTAAAGTAGCACCTGCAGAAGGATTTGAAAATACAGTTGCAAAACTGGAGTCATTCAAAGCTGGAAACGGAACCATTTTATACTATGTTGATACAACTGTAGTAAAAGGATTACAAGAGCAATTTGCATTATATGCAGATAACTTCCCAGTATGGGCACAACAAGAAAACGGAATGTTCCAACTTGTTACATGGACTGCTTTAGACCAATTAGGTTTAGGTGGATCAGTTCAACACTACAACCCACTTGTGGATGAAGTTGTTGCAAATGAATTCAACATTTCAAAAGACTGGCAATTAGTGGCACAAATGCCATTTGGTAAACCAGTTGATGAGCATGTGATTAAAGAAAAATCAGATGTTAAAGCAAAAGTATTATCTATCTAAAAATTCAAGCTCGCACTAACGTGTGGGCTTTTCTTTTTATTGAACGTGATGATTGTGTTAAATCTGTGGGATAAACTTTGTAAAGCAAAGTAAGTTTGATATAATGTCTAAAGAAAGAAAAGGTATATTATGAAACTTACAAAAGAAGAAAAATCGTGGATTTTATACGATGTCGCAAACTCTGCGTTTATCTTGATTATTACTGCTACATTGCCTATTTATTTTAGATCGCTGGCAAGTGGTGCAGGGGTAGCTGATAATGTGATTACTGCATGGTGGGGCTATGCAACATCCATATCTCTGTTTTTACTGGCTTTAGCATCTCCAGTATTGGGTGCTATTGCAGATTATAAAGGTTATAAGAAGAAGTTATTTTTAGGATTTTTAGGATTGGCCATATTAGCTGCACTCTCTTTTACGATTGTGAATACATGGCAAGCGTTCTTGTTCTTGTATGTTCTTTCCAGAATTGGATATTCAGCATGTAATATTTTCTACGATGGTATGTTAGTTGATGTTACTACGGATGATCGCATGGATATGGTCTCATCTTATGGTTATGCTTATGGGTATATTGGAAGTACCATTCCCTTCATCGTTGGTGTTATTATTATTTTCTTTGGTGATAAAGTTGGACTAAGTACTCAACACGCAACTCAACTTTCATTTTTCATTACAATTTTATGGTGGGCAGTCCTATCCATTCCATTGCTTAAAAATGTCAAACAAGTATATTACCTGGAACATACACCTCATGTTGTTCAAACATCATTCAAACGTGTGGGTATTACCATGAAGGACATTTACAAAGATAAGAAGTTGTTCTTCTTCATCTTGGCTTATTTCTTCTACATCGATGGTGTTTATACCATTATCTCAATGGCTACGGTTTATGGTGGTGAAGTGGGTATTGGGGATGAAATGATGTTACTTGCACTACTTGTTACTCAGTTTGTTGCCTTCCCATTTGCAATCTGGAGTGCTAAGGCGGCAAAACGTTTTGGTATTCTGAATATAATTAAACTTTGTGTACTGGTTTATGTCTTCATCGCTATCTTTGGATTCTTCTTAGAGCACACATGGCAATTCTGGTTCTTAGCAATTGTGATCGGTATGGCTCAAGGTGGAGTACAATCTCTATCCCGTTCTTACTTTGGACAAATGATTCCTAAAGAGAAGGCGAATGAGTACTTTGGCTTCTTTGATATCTTTGGTAAGTTTGCAGATTTCATGGGACCTACCATCATTGCAACCAGTACCTTAATCTTTAATGAGTCACGATATGGTGTACTTGCCCTTGTGGTCTTATTTATCATTGGACTCTACCTCTTAGGTAAAGTACAAAACATTGAAAATGAAGAACAATTAATATAATTATAAAACACCTGAATCATATTGGATTCAGGTGTTTTTTTACGCCTTGAAAGTTCTTGTAGAAGCGGTACTAAACTTGTGTTTAAAGGCCTGTGGTGCTGTTATTCAGTGAGCTTGAGGGAAGATGTGAATCCTGTGCGAATTGTCCAAAATGAGCCGTTTATGAGTCGCTTGTGTGATACAATAGATTTAAGGGTGGTGGCTATGATTAAGATTGCAGATAAAGTGGAGGAAATCCTGACAAGAATGGATCATCATGGTATTGAAGCCTATCTTGTTGGAGGATATGTTAGAGATCTTCTTATGAATAAGAAGAGTTTTGATGTCGACATTGCATTTGCAGGATCACTTGACCATCTCATTGCTATACTGAATGATTTTACTTTGAATACAGCACATACAGCACTGGGAACACTACAATTTCAATATGGGGATTACCAGTTTGAATGCACGCATTTAAGACTTGAGAAAGATTATGACAATCAACGCTATCCCAATACGATTACATTAACAACGGATATTTTAGAAGATTTAAAACGACGTGACTTTACGATGAATGCCATTGCTTATCATCATAAGGTGGGCTTTATTGATCCTTATCAAGGTAGGGTAGCAATTGAAGAACGTTCGATTATTATGATTGAAGATCCCAGAGTACGATTGCAAGAGGATTTGCTCAGGGTCTTTCGAGCACTGCGTTTTCAATCGCAGATAGGATTTACACTGGATGGCAGGCTTGAAGAGGCCATCCAAGATTACAGTTTAAATTTAAGGCGGTATCCATGTCGGTATTGGCAGAAAGAATTTGAAAAATTACTGCTGGGGGATTACTTCTTAGAAATGGCAATGAGTCATTCGGGATTCTTCCATGGCTTGTTTGGTTTCTTTGAGGATGCGTATCAGTTTGATCAGCGTAATCCTTATCATCTTTACTCACTGTATGAACATACAATGCGGGTAGTCAGTAATGTTCCTAAAAACATAAGGTTACGTTATGCGGCGCTGTTTCATGATTTAGGAAAACTTGAGACTGAGGTACATGATGACTTTGGGGTATCTCATTATGCAGGGCATGCGGAAGCTTCGTATTATTATGCTCAAGATTTATTAGAGCAATTTACCATGAAGCAAAAAGATAAATTATATATTTTAGATTTGATTCGATATCATGGAATCCGTATGAGTCAAGGCATTCAAAGTGTTTATGAGATCGTGCATCAATTTGGATTTGAATTTGCAGAGGATCTGATTGCTTTAAAAAGAGCTGATAACATGAGTAAGAGTGATAAAGCACTGTATCAAGTGGTAAAGTGTGATCAGTTTACCAAAGATTTAACGATTATTAAAAATGAACAATGGCCCTTGAAAGTGGCTGATTTAAAAGTGGGTTTTCATGATTTAAAAACATTTGATGTTCCTTTAAAAATGAGTAATCAAGTACTTAAGGAAGTCTTGAATCGGGTGGTTATGGAAACAATTGGAAATGATTATAAGAAACAATATGAAGTGTTGCAGGAGGTAGTGCTTGATGTCATACATTAACGTTGATAATATTAAAAAATTTTATAAAGTAGGAGACCGTGATATTAAGGCGGTTGATGGAATTAGCTTTGATATTCCTAAGGGACAGTTTGTGGTTGTAGTAGGACCATCAGGTGCAGGTAAGACGACTGTTATGAATATTTTGGGAGGCATGGATCTTCCTACGGATGGTAGTGTTTTAGTGGATGGTAAAGAGATTACGGCAATGAATGATCGTAAGATGACCCAATATCGTCGTGATGATGTGGGCTTTGTTTTTCAATCCTATAACTTAATTTCTAACCTGACTGCAGTTGAAAATGTTGAGCTGGGTGCACAAATAAAAAAAGATACGAAGGATCCTTTGGAAGTCTTAGCACAGGTAGGACTGCAAGATCGTACAAACAACTTCCCATCACAACTCTCAGGGGGAGAACAACAACGGGTAGCGATTGCTCGTGCCATTGCTAAAAATCCTAAGATCTTATTGTGTGATGAGCCTACGGGTGCACTTGATACAACAACAGGACAACAAGTACTGCGTGTTTTAAGAGAGTGTTGTGATGTGTATAACATGACGGTAATCCTGATTACCCATAATCAATTCATCACGCAAATGGCAGACCGTGTGATTGAGATTAAAAATGGTCAGGTTGCTGTTGATCAGTTGAATGAAACTGTATTAAGTGTGGATGAGATCCAATGGTAAAAGATATATTAAGAGAAATTAAAAAGAAATGGTTTCAATTTGTAGCCATTTTAATCATTACAGCACTGGGTGTTGGTTTTTTTGTGGGGATTCAGGTAACAGGATACAACATGCGTATTACTGGAGACCAATATACTAAGACCAATGAGATTATGGACTACTTACTCAGCTCCAGTCTTGGTGTTGACAGGGAGATGGTTGATGCATTGGATGAAGCACTCGATGCTAAAGTTTATGGTGTTATCAA
This sequence comes from Erysipelothrix sp. UBA3383, assembly GCA_002358955.1. GTDB lineage: Bacteria > Bacillota_I > Bacilli_A > Erysipelotrichales > Erysipelotrichaceae > Erysipelothrix. The sequence continues at coordinate 9,037 of DEPV01000038.1, forward strand.
TGGGGATGCATTCTTTAGAGATTCTCATTTTGATGGTGTTGTCCATGCTTATGATTATCATGAGGATGTGGGTGTTGATTTGACACTCACAGATGGAACTTTGCCCAAGGAATCTGGAGATGTTGTTGTAGACCGTATTATGGCAGAACGTCAAAACATTCAACTGGGGGATTATTACTCTTTATATAAAAGTGATGTCCTTGAAAATATAGAAGGGACTATCGTTGGGTTTGTTGATTCCAGTCTTTATTTTAATCAAGACCGTGGGCAATCCAAATTAGGAACCGTTCATGGGTTTGTCTATGCACAAGGACTGAATACCAAAGAAGAAGTATTTACGGGAGTGCGTGTGATTGCGCATGAAGGGGTTGAAGCTTCTGATTTAAAAACACAGATTGAAGGCCTTCAAGATGATTTAATGGATGCGCGTTTTCACCGTATTATAGACCCTTTAGTGCAAGAACTTGATGATGCTCAAATAGAACTGGATGATGCTCGTAGCAAAGCCAACCAAGAGTTTGATTCAGCATGGAGTGATATTAAAAATGCTGAGTTTGATATTAGTGATGCTAAGAATGAAATCATTAACGGTATTTTAGAAATTAATCCTGACACTACAGGTACCAACTATCTGGACTATTATAATAATTCTGTTGCATCCTTTGAACAGTTAAAAACAGAGACACAGGCTCAATTTGATGAAGCGCAAATGGGTATTGATATGATGCCTGAGGGTGAGGAAAAAGAGATGGCAAGTGCCATGCTACAAACTCAAATTGAAGCGTTTGAAGCATCCATGATTCAAGTTGATGAAGCTCATATCACCTTACAAAATGGAATTACAGAACTTGAAACTGCAGAAAAAGATTTACTGCGTGCTAAGACGACATTTCAAGATGAGAAACGTGATGCGCTGAAAAAACTTGAAGATTCACAAAAAGATATAGATGCAGGATATAAAGAAATTGAAGATTTAGATCAAGGTTCATTCTACATTTTAGACCGTGAAACTGCGATCGTTGGTTACTCCGCCTTTTATGATGATTCTGAACGTATTGAATCCATTGGTAAGGTGTTTCCATTGGTTTTCTTTGGAGTAGCCGTATTAGTTACTTTAAGTACCATTACACGAATGGTGGAAGAAAGTCGGATTGAAATTGGAATTTATAAAGCGATGGGATTTTCATCACTTCGTACTACCAGTAAGTTTACTGGGTTTATCTTCTTTGCGTGGCTGTTTGGCTGTATCTTAGGATTACTGCTGGGCTTTAGTTTTATTCCAGTGTTAATCTATAATGCTTATCGCATCATGTATGTTACACCTGAACTGAAGATAGGATTTATTACTTCCTATGCTTTAATGCCAGTAATTTTTAGTTTTATCACATCTGTAGGAATTGCCTTTACTAAGTCATATAAGGTATCTAAAGAAACTACCGCATCATTATTATTACCACCCAGTCCTAAGAAAGGGCAGCGTATCTTCTTAGAACGCATTGGTTTTATTTGGAAACGTTTGAGTTTCCTTTATAAAGTCAGCCTTCGTAACCTCTTTCGTAATAAGACACGCTTCTTAATGACCTTAGTGGGTATTGGTGGGTGTTGTGGTCTTTTAATTACCGGATTTGGGATTCAATACTCCATCAACTCCATTGTGGATAAACAGTTTGATGAGATTATTCGTTATGATGCAGTCGTTGCTTATGAGAAGGGTTATGATCTTGAGAACAGCCTTGTTCAAAAGAGTGATTTTGTTAATGTGACTGTAGAAAATGTGAGTGTTAATAACCAAGATGTCTCAATCTATGCCAGTGATTCACTGTATGATCTATCAAGCATGATCACCATGCAAGGCCGCTTGAGTTATGATGTAGCTAGCTTGGGTGATGATGCAGTAATCATTACTGAAAAACTAGCAATCATGAACAATATTAAACCGGGCGACACTCTGAAATTTAAAGAGGGTGAGCGTGAATTTGAAGTGGTAGTTACTGAAATTGTTGAAAACTATTTAGCACACCACATCTTCATGTCAAAGGCGAAATTTAAAGAAGTCATGTCTTATACTAAAGCACCATCCATGTTACTTCTCCAATTGAATGATTTGGATCGAGAGAGTTTTGCTCAAGATGTTCGTAATGAGGATCATGTCTTAAGTGTAAATGTACTGGATGATATGAAGGCTTCATATGCTGATATGATGGGAAGTTTTGATATTGTAATTATAGTTATTGTTGTTGCAGCCTTTGCTTTAGAACTGATTGTATTGCTGAACTTAATCACCATGAATATGTCAGAGCGTTACAAAGAGCTTGCAACTCTTAAAGTCCTTGGATTTTATCCGGGTGAATTATCGGCCTATGTGCTTCGTGAAAATATCATTTTATCACTCTTAAGTCTTGTGGTAGGAGTTGCTTTTGGAGCTTATCTTCATAAGTTTGTTCTACTCAGTGCTGAGATTGATATGATTATGTTTAACCGTGAACTGAAAACAAGTGCTGTGATTGTGGCATGTGCTCTGACCTTTGTACTGTCTTTACTCATCAATCTATTCATGAGTAGACGTGCCAATAAAGTAAATATGGCAGAGGCTTTAAAAAGTCAATAAGTGAATTGATGCAATACATTTGATTTGACTTAGTATACTTATTTTTGGTATATTAATAAATATATTTAACGGAGGTTTGCGTGTGCAAAACAATGATGGGGACAGTTGTCCCAGGAAAACAATAAGAATAAAACGGATGTTTAGTCAATCCTTAAGGAGGGCTGTTCGATGATAAGCAACATTATATTATTAGTACTGTTGATATTATTAAATGGATTCTTTGCAGGGAGTGAATTGGCATTTATATCTGTCAATAATAATAAAATTAAAGCGATGGCCGAAGATGGTCATAAAAAAGCTTTAAAGATTCTTAAACTGAAAGAAAAACCAAATCGATTTTTATCTACAATTCAGATCGGTGTATCACTAGCAAGTATCCTATCGGGTGCTTTTGGTGCGGATGCATTTGCCCAAGGTCTTACAGACTTAATGGTTAATGCCGGCATCGGTACACCTGTTTTAATCAAACCGGTGGCAATGTTATTCATTACCCTGGTAATTATGTTTGTAATGCTTGTGTTTGGTGAACTTGTGCCAAAAAGAATTGCGATGAGTCATGCAGAGCGCTTTGCGTTTTTTGCAGTAACACCCATTTCATTTTTAGCGAAGGTTTCTACACCACTGATTCACTTATTATCATTCTCTACTAACATCATGTTAAGGCTGATTGGAATTGATCCAAACGGCTCTGAGGAAGAAGTTACTGAGGAAGAAATTCGTCTGATGGTTGATGCAGGGGGTATTGATACCCTTGAAAAAGAAATGATCAATAACATCTTTGAATTTGATAACCTTGAAGTAGCAGATATTATGACGCATCGTACTGACATCGTCAGCATTGATGTTGAGGCTACATTTGATGAATTGATGACTTTAGTAGATGAGGAACGTTTTACACGTTATCCTGTCTTTGAAGAAAACATTGATAACATTGTAGGGATCATTCACTTGCGTGATATTGTTAGGTATCTTAAATACCATAAGGCGGAAGAGTTCAGTATTCGATCCCTTATGAGAGAGCCTTACTTTGTACCGGATTCAAAACAAACTGATCAACTCTTTAGGGAGCTGCAAAACAATAAAACACACTTAGCTGTTGTTATTGATGAGTACGGTGGTACTGCAGGGATTGTTACTATGGAAGATATGATTGAAGAGATCATGGGTAATATTCTGGATGAGTATGATATTGATGAAGAAACTTATGAACTTGTAGAAGTTCATGATGGTGAGTACTTGATTGATGCTTCAATGGATCTTGAAGATCTTGAAGAAGCATTAGAGATTGGCTTACCCATCGATGACTTTGATACCGTATCAGGGTTCTTAATTTCAGAACTGGGACGTATTCCTACTGAGACTGATGTGATTGAAGATCAATCGGATGTTGTATTCAACGGTTACCGATTCAGTATTTTAGAAATTGATGAGAAAGTTATTTCTCGAGTACGTATTTTAAAAGAAGATGTACTGCAAGATTTAGATCTTGAAGATACAGATGCTTAATCGATAAAAACAATGCACCCACAAATGTGGGTGCATTTCTTCTGTTTTGGGTATAAGAAAACCTGCTTTAGCAGGTTTATGAATCGCAGATGATATTTTCTGTAATATCTCTTAATTTTAAGGAATCCAATTTGTCTTTCATCAATGTATCGATCGGTGTGTATAAGTGATCGCATAGGGCTGCATTGATGGGATCATGATCTGTTGAAGGGGGTGTTTTTTCAAACAGCCCAGGTTCTAAAGATTTTAAAATATTATAAATTGAGCATTGTGCTGATGTTAAGAAGTATCCGCCTGATGGTCCTTTGATGGAATCAACAAGTTGTGCCTCTTTCAAATGAGAAAATATTTGCTCAAGGTATAATTTAGAGACATTCAGATGTTCTGATATTGCTTGTAATGTTAAAACATCTTGGTCCATATGATCCATGTAAGCAAGTGCTGCTAGACCATATCGTGTCTTTGCTGATAATTTCATTCTATCACTCCTTTGATTTTAGTTTATGTAATTATGGGGCTTGTGTCAATGGATGTAACTGAAAACATACGAAAACGATATGTTAATGAGTGCATATTGATTTTCTTATGTAAAAAGGGGTGTTATAGTATAAACATACAAATGAGGTATGTTATATGAAAAAACACGAAAAAGATTTTGAAATAGGAATTATGACACTGGGAGATTATGTTGAACATGCTCATACAGGACATAAGGTTACAGAACAAGAACGCATTGAGGAAATCATTGCTTATGCAAAATTAACAGATGAATTAGGACTGGATGTCTTTGCACTTGGTGAGAGTCATCAGGAACATTTTATCTCACAGGCACATGCTGTGATATTAGGTGCAATTGCACGAGAAACTAAAAATATACGGATTGCTAGTTCAGCATCGATAGTGAGTACTTCAGATCCAGTAAGGGTTTATGAAGACTTTGCAACGATTGATTTATTATCTGGAGGTCGTGCTGAAATTGTTGCAGGTCGTGCATCTCGAGTAGGTCTATTTGACTTACTAGGATATGACTTAAGAGATTATGAAGCACTGTTTGAAGAGAAATTCAACCTCCTTAAAGAATTGAATGAAAATGAAGTGATCAACTGGTCAGGGGAGTTTAGAAAACCACTGAACAATGCAGTATTATACCCTAAACCACTACAAGCTAAGATTCTTCTATGGCGTGCTGTTGGAGGATCACCAGGTTCTGCAATGAAGGCAGGGGCAGCTGGTGTACCGATGGTCTTAGCGACACTGGGAGGACCAGCATCAACCTTTAATGAAAGTGTACAAGCTTACCGTGATTATGCGAAACACTTTGGACATGAAGATTTACCACTGACAACTACGGCACTGTTCCATGTTGCAGATGATATGCCAAGTGCACTAAGAACATTCTATCCCCATGTGGACCTTGCTTTTAGAGCAGCCAATGGATCGGGGTTCTCAAAACAATTGTTTGCACAACAAGTGGATAAAAGAGCGGTGATGTTAATTGGTACGGTAGATAGTATTGTTGAGAAGATTTTATACCAATACGATATGTATCAACATGATCGCTTGCTTTTACAACTAGATATTGGTGGTATGGACTTTGAAACTGTAAAACGTCAAATTGAAATTGTAGCGAATGAAATTGCACCCCGTGTTAAAGCTGCAATTAAGGAGCGACGTAATGGCTAAGATACTTGCAATTAGCAGTTCGGTTATGGGTAGTAAATCACGTGCACTGATCGATACTTTAGTGCCGATGTTTGATGAAACTCATGAACTGGATATCTTTGATCTTAAAGACCACGAGATGATGTTTGCCGATGGTCGTGATTATCGCGATTACACAGGATCAACTCAAGACTTAATTAAGAAGATTATAGAGTCGGATGCTATTGTAATATCCACACCGATATTTCAAGCATCCATTCCAGGAAGTTTAAAGAATATCTTTGACCTATTACCCATTGATTCACTGAAGGACAAAATGATTGCAGTGGTAGTTAGTGCAGGAAGTGATAAACACTTCTTAGTTGCTGAGTATCAACTGAAACCCATCCTGAAGTATATGAAAGCCGAAATGATGGACCCTTATATCTTTGTAAAGACAGAAGATTTCCTAGACAATAAGATTATCAATGATGATATTATGATGCGTCTTGAAATGCTTGTTGTTCAATTTCAAGAATCGATTGAAGAACAGCGATTAAAACAGGAGCGCATTAATTCTCAGTTTGATTTCTATACCATAAAAGTAGTATAAATGATAAAATATCATAAAACTTGACAATATTTGAGCATTTGTATATCATAATGAACGAATAGAGTGTTACTGGTCAGCAGGCATTAACTATGTTGAAACATCGAAGCGATGTTTTTATAGTGATGCCTTTTTTTATTGCATCACAAAGGGAGAGAGAAATGAAAGACAAGATTTTTGGAGTTCTACAACGCGTTGGTAGAAGCTTCATGTTACCCATTGCGGTATTACCAGTAGCAGGATTACTACTTGGTGTTGGTGCATCGTTTACCAATACAACAACGATTGCACAATATGGATTAGAGTGGCTGTTAGGGACAGGGACACCTTTAAACAGTTTACTATTAATCATGAGTAAAGTAGGAAGTTCAATCTTTGATAACTTACCACTTATTTTTGCAGTTGGTGTTGCCATTGGAATGGCACGCCGTGAAAAGGAAGTATCAGCATTATCTGCTGTAGTTGCTTTCTTAGTTATGAATATTTCAATTAATGCGATGTTAACAATCACAGGTTCTATCTTAGCGGATGGATCGATTGCAGAGCATGTTACTTCAGGTACCATTGCACCCATTCTAGGAATTGATACACTTCAAATGGGAGTGTTTGGGGGTATTATTGTAGGACTGGGTGTAGCTGCATTACACAACCGTTTCTATAAGATTGAAATGCCAAACGTATTATCATTCTTTGCGGGAACTCGTTTTATTCCAATTATTTCAACAATTGTTTATACATTTGTAGGGATCTTATTATTCTTTGTATGGCCATATGTACAAAATGGAATCTACGGTTTAGGTAACTTAGTTGCCGATGCAGGATACTTAGGAACATTTGCACACGGTATTATTAAACGTGCTTTAATTCCATTTGGTTTACACCATGTATTCTACTTACCATTCTGGCA
>DEPV01000026.1 GCA_002358955.1 Erysipelothrix sp. UBA3383
GTGCTAAGTCTTAAAGACGGGAAGTGATAATAAGTATGAAGTAAGTTAATGTCGTTATCATTTATTGACACTGATTAAAATGATACAATATCAGTATACTTAGCTAAGGAGGTTTTGATGTGGTGAATATATTGGGAGAAGAATCAAACACTGTAGCATATAAAGTCGAATTACCAGATGAGTCTAATAAATGGCTTAAATCAGTAGTTGCTTTTTGCAATACTTCTGGCGGAAAACTAATTATGGGTATACAAGATAATACTTTAGAAATAGTTGGTATTAATGACTCGAGGTCTGAGTTAGAGGCCAGAATAGTTGATACCATTTATAGTTGTATTGAACCAATGCCAACAATAAGTACTATGTTCCAAAACATTGAAGGCAAAGATATTTTTATTTTAAATGTATCACGGGGTGGCCATAAACCCTATTATATTAAATCATTAGGTATGGAACGTGGTACCTTTGTTAGATTTGGCTCAACAGATAGGCAAGCTACATCTGCACAAATACTAGAGTTATCCATGTTTGGTCAACATAAAAATTTTATAACTGAGGCTTTTATACTAAATTCCAGCCCATTAAAGACAGAAGATAAACAGATTCAAGATTTCATTGATACTTTAAATGTTACTAATTCTTTGCCAGTCAATTTAAATAAATTGTTGGAATGGAAATTAATTTTATCGGTTTTCGATGAATTCTATGCTACAAATGGATTTATGTTACTTACAAGTAATCCCTTCAACTATAGTTATGTCAAGATAGGTATTTTTGATGGAACTACAAAAGCAAAAATGTTAGATGAAATAAAGTTTGAAGGCTCTATTATTAAACAATATGAAAATTCTATAGAATATATACTAAATCTTCTAAAAACCGGTTTTACTTTTAAAAAAATAAGAAAACAAACTTATTTAATTCCTGAAGAGGCTATTAGAGAGGTTGTGGCCAATGCTATAATACATAGAAACTATCAAGATGAGCATCCCATAAGAATAGAAATCTATTCAGATAGAATCGTCTTTTACTCTCCTGGTTCTCTTTATGATGGAATTCAATTAGAAGACATATTAAATGGGATATCTAAATTGCGAAATGGCAATATTTCTGAAGTTTTCTACCATTTAGGCTACATTGAAAAATGGGGTTCAGGTATTCAAAGATCAAATCGTATTCTAAAGGAAAATGGTTTCAATGAATTAGATATTGATTCAGAAAATATTCATGGCGTGACGGTAACTATTAATTTTGAACAAGTCTCAAAAGTAGTGGAGAAAACTGTACATAGTTCAAAAATTCCTTCATATGATGATGTTATAACATATTACAATAAGTTAGATGGAAAGTTCACTCGTAAGCAATTAGAGCATGATTTTAATTTAAGTACTCATTACGCTAGAACTATTTGTGAAAATTTGCAAAAGGAAAATTTAGTTTCTAAAGAAGGTTCTGGAAATTCCATTTATTACCAAATTGTATAAATGGTACTATGGATGTAGGGTTAAAGGTTTTATATTAATTAGATATGGGATTGACAATCTGGTCAATCCTTTTTTTAATGGTTTACAAGCCTATTTATGCTATGATAGAAAAAGAGATATGTGAGGTTCTTATGGAAAAAATTAAAGTATTATTTGTACATGGTGGTATCTTAGCAAAAGCTGGAACCGAGAGTTACATGATGTCAGTATTTGATAATGTTGACCCTGAAGAAGTTCAAATTGATTTTGTTGTTTTTGGTGTTGATGAAGGGTACTATGATCAAGGTCTAAAGGATAAAGGGGTCAATATTTATCCGATTAAGTATCGACCTAAAGATTTCTTTAAAGATAAAGATTCATTAAGAACTCTAAAACACCAAATTCAAAAAGAACAGTATGATATTGTTCATGTTCATATGAATGCTTTTAATGCACCGGTGATTGCCATGTTTAAGAAATGGGGCATCCCTGTTGCAGTAGCACATTCTCATACCAATGAATACATGTCACAAAATAAAGTTATTATTCAACTTAAAAAACACCTTAAAAAGAAAACACCCAATGTAGCAGATTTACTGGTAGCATGCTCCATAGATGCCGGCGAGTTTCAATATAAAGATGCAGACTTTACCGTCATCAATAATGGGATTGATATTGATAAATTTTCATACAATGAAGAAGTCAGGAATAAGATTCGAGAAGAGTATGATCTTAATGGACATTTTGTCTTAGGAAATATAGGACGATTTAACTTCCAAAAGAATCATGATTTCCTTCTGGATATCTTCCATGAATATCTAAAACTTGATGATACAGGTCTATTGATGTTAATTGGAGAAGGTGAACTGGATGCTAAGATTCGTACTAAAGCGACCAGTTTAGGAATCATTGATAAGATCCGCTTCTTAGGTATTAAACCTGATACAGCCCCTTACTATCAAGCGATGGATGCTTTTGTATTACCATCCCTTTTCGAAGGTTTAGGAATTGTTTTAGTTGAAGCTCAAGCAGCGGGCCTAGAGTGCTATGCTTCCACATTTGTACCCCGTGAGGCATCGATGGGTGAGCACTGTCAGTTTATAGAACTGAAAGACCCTAAGGAGTGGGCTGATGCTGTATACGCCCGTAAGGATGGTATTCGTGTTGATGGCAGCCAAGATGTTTATAATAATAAATACGATGCCTATGGCAGTGCCCAGCACCTCATATCACTGTATAGAAAATTACTAGAAAACCGTTAATTCGGTTTTTTTCTTGTCAAAAATGAATCTAGTGTGTATACTGTGTATATACACTGATAGGAGGTAAAGATGCAACTATACATTAACAAACAAGATTCCATACCTTTCTATGAACAAATTTACCTTCAAATCCGTGATGCGATTCTTGAAGAAACTGTTCAAAAGGATGAACTACTACCTTCGATGAGAGTTCTGGCTAAGGATTTAAGAGTCAGCTTAATCACTGTGAAAAGAGCTTATGAAGATCTTGAACGCGATGGGTATATCTACTCTGTTGTCGGACGTGGTTCCTATGTTAAAGAGCAGGACTTTTCACAGGTTAAAGCACTGTTTACTGAAAACTTAAAGGAACAAATTGAACAATTAAAGGATACTGCAAAAAAAGCAAATATATCCATAGAAGAACTTATTCAAATGGTCAAAGAAGAGAATAAGTAGTCTTTGTAGTATTAATCGATAACCTAAGGAGGACATGATGAACTATTTAAAATACAATTTTGATATATTCAGAAGTACTAATATAGGAAGAATAATCATCACTATTCTGTTCTATATTTATGTACCCGGTTCTGTACATTGGCTCTACATCTGGCTCTATATTGCAATTACAAATACAGATGTATATGGTTTAAGTACAGTCATTATGAATACAGATTACTTAGAATCACAGCCCTTGTTTTCAGGGAAGCGAATCTATTACATAACTGCAATCGAGATTAAAGAAAATTTAATTGTTTATGGGATGAGTCTATTAGGACTTTTCATATTACCCAAATTGGGTATCTACTCACCATTTAGCATTCGATTGGATTTGATGAGTATCTTTATTATTAGCAGTCTCTTGTGTAAATCGTTCTTTATCATTGCTACTTCCTATGTAAAGATACATGGAGATACTAATAAGACTTCAAGTTTTATTTACTATATTACCAGCGTCATCATTGGTTTTCTGTTTTCTACTTTCATAGGTCCAACCGTTACAGATTGGGATACCTATGCTAATATCTCTACCTTCAAATTTTATCTATTCTGCATAGTACTTGTTATCGTATCAGCACTAATCGGTTCTGCAATTATTTTAATGTGTAGAGCAAAAGAAAGGAAGAGGATATCATATGAAAACGATAAGATTCTATCGTAGTCAAATATACTTTAAGCAAATAATAGGTTTTGGATTTTTCATGAGTTTGATGATTATCCATCCTGGTTATATTTTCGCAAGTTTATTTATTAAATTGAGCCTTCGAGAAAATTCATTAATGGGTAATGATTACATTAAGTCTACACCTATCTCAAATAGAAAAAGGTCCAAACAATTGATTATGATTAATCTTGTGATTTATTGCTGCATGTATGCAATTGTTCTTTTAAGTATTTATATAAGATCAATCTTAGGGCCTCCTTACTTGATTCCAGATATCTATAGAAAAATAACTATTATTCTTACCAGTATTGTATTTCTTTATTCTTTTATCATGACCGTAATTAATGTCTATGAAAGTGTCTATAAGGTCTTAGGAGACAACTATAGATGGTTTGAGAATGGGTCTTATATTCTTGTAGGATTTCCAGCTACCATCTATGGTGCATATCTGTACGATTTTACTTATAGTTTTAATAACTTACCGAGTTCTAGTATAAACTACGTTCCAATTATTGGTATTCTGCTAGCAATTTTGGCATGTACGTTAGTTTATGTCTATTTTGCAAAACAAAAAATTGATAGGAATGGTGAAATTTCTAATTTGAATATGTGTGGAGGAAAACATAATGGATAAAATAATATACGAAGTTAATAATGTGGGGTATTCTTATAAACACTTTTCACTTCAAGATATTAATTTTAATTTAGTGGATGGAGAAGTGTGTGCAGTACTCGGAGCAAATGGTTCGGGAAAAACTACTCTCATAAAATCACTTGTTAATATTCTCAAGGGAAGTGGAACTGTAAAATATAATGGAAGTACTGATTACCTGGATGTACTAGCCTATGTTCCTGACTCATTTCCGTTTGAGTCTCTTAACCAAAATAATTTAATCTACTTTTTAGAAATGAATTATGAGAGTTTTAACAAGGACAAATTCAATCAATTATTAGAATCATTTGGATTAGCAAACAAGAAAAATTATAAAAAATTAAGCAATGGTGAAAAACAAAGATTAATGTTTGCTACTGTATTAGCGCGTCAATCGGAAGTGTTCATTCTCGATGAACCCAGTGATGGTATTGATCCTTTCTTCAGGGAAACAATGATTGATTTATTGTTTGATGAGGTGATCGATAGTAATGGGATTACGATACTATCAACACATAATATACAACCTTATGAAACGATGGTTGATCGCATCATTTATTTGAGTCGTGGTAAATTAGTAGTGAATCAGACAAAGGATTTCATCTTAGAACAGGGAGAATCTATATTAAAGGAACTTAAATTTGATGAAGCTCTTGTTGAACAATTTATGCATCAAAGAAATCTAACGTCATTTATGGAAGTGATGCAGATAGGAGGTTTCTAATGTTAAATGTAGGTCCATATGTTTATAGTAATGGTGACTTTAAACTAACAATACCCAGCACGCATTTTAAATTTGGTGAAATACATTTGGTTCTGGGTAATAACTCTTCTGGGAAAACCTTGTTACTAGATTTACTATCTGGGTATCAAAAGGGATTAGTATCTGATGAGATTTCTAAGCTAGCTTATGTGTCTTCGGACTATCCTTTCACTGAAATGGGAACCATTAAGCAACTTGGACATATGTTAAGCCAGTTAAACAAGAACTTTGATTTTGAGTTATTTCAGGAAATGATTAATAAGTTTCTTAAATATCAAGAAGTAAAGAATACCGATGATTTATCTTTGGGACAAAAGAAATTACTGCAACTAGCAGTTGCACTGGCTCACCATCCTAAAGTTTTACTTCTTGATGATATTAGTAATGGTTTGGATCAAAAGCATAAGTTATATCTTTATGAGATTCTTCAGGATCTCAGTTTAAACCAAAATGTGTGCATTATCATAGCAAGTAATCTATTTGAAGATTTCATTCAAATAGCCGACCAGTATCTCATGATACAAAGTCAAATCTTAACAACACTGGGGAATGGTGATCATATTGTTGATACGTATTTCCTTTGGGAAGGGTTGTTGGAAGATTTCAATACTATTCCCAAGAATCTAGTTTACACATATAACTCACGTAGAGACCATATATCTGCACTTGTTAATCCATCCATAAAAGATTCATTTCAAGCTAATATTGTTGATGTCCTACTTCTTTTAGGAAGGGGGCAATAATATGACACTATTAAATAGAAAATTTATGTACATGTTAGCCTTTGTTGAAATTCTAATTGGATCGTTGTTCACACTTTCGTTTATTTTGTACTTCAGTTTACCTCAATTTGTATTGATCACAAGTTTTATTGGTGCTTTTACTATATATACAATCATCTCCACAGTATACCGACCAAAATTCAATATTTATCTTCGACAGAATCACTACAATATTAGAGATATTAAACTCAATATTGCGAAGGAGATGATGGTGTATTCTGTTGTTATAGCATTAATTTTTACAGGTATGTTGCCATCGGATTTTGTAACATTTTTTCTGATAAAAGGCTTAATTTCTGGCCTTATTTTGGGAGTACTATTATTTAGGAGTTTTGAAACCATTCTTTGTCTTCTAGTTGGAATCATTATTATTTATACACCATTAAATTATTCTTTGATTACGTTTTTATTGTTCATTTTAACTCTTATTTCAATAATGCTAATTCAAAAAATGGATGGTAGTAAATTTACCAAAGTGATATAAACTGTAATTGTAAAAATAAAACATTTTTCCTTCCATCTTAGAAAATGGAATGCGTATTACATGAAATTTTGAGAGTCACGAAACATCGTGACTCTTTTCTACGCAATAAGTTCGATTAATAATGAGTAAATATTTAGTCTCTAATCTAATTATTCTTAATAGAAATTTATATAAATTATAATTAACAGTAACGTTAGATTAACTCTTTGAGTTGACTTAAGTGCACTTGGGTCGTGAACAAAAGTGCTCATTCAATTACTTTTAAGTCTCTGATATAAAAAATACCCTATGCCTTGATACTGCTTATGTATCTTGCATAGGGTATTGATATAGCTAATATTTATTCAGATCTATTAGTTTGCTAAGTATTCTGGGTGTGATTTTTTAAGTGCATTATAGATGCCTTCATCATATACCTTAAAGTTATTTTCTTTATAGATACGTCCCAGTTCTTTTTGAGTTAAGGTGTTGTCAGATAAGATTTTCTCAATCACATCATCCTTGAAGGTTGCAACATCTGCACTTACAAGTTCAGCGATGTAATACTGATCTTTATCAGTTCCTGTTTCAAGTACTTCTGAAACAGCAGGTTCATTGTTCTCTTTTAAGAAATCAATAACATCTTGTGGAAGTTTGGATTGTGACATTAATTCTAAGGTTTCAACACCTTTTTGTGTCACATCTTCATCAAGTGCTTTAGCAATATCTTCTAATGAAGATTTATCAGCTAACATTTCTTTTGCTTTATCTAGATTTTCTTTATCTTTGATTTGTAATACTTTAATTTTACGTGGAATTAAATCTTGTGCTAAACGTTTAAAGTTTTCATTTAAGTCTGTTTCTAGGAAATGACGTAAACGTGCATAAGGTTTTAAGTTATTCTCAACATAATCCTCTTCAGTTTCATATCCCAGTTTTTGAACTTCTTCTAGGAATTGATCTTTAAGATCTTCTTTTTGTTTTGCTAAGAGTTCTGCAACTTCATCAGCAATATCCTCATCTGTAACATCTTTTGTAATTAAGTCTTGAGCTTCACGGATTGCAGTCTTACCTGCATCACTTGATTTCATAACGTGGAATAATTGTTCTTGGTTCACTGTTTTTGATCCAACTTTAAATATTACTTCGTTACTGCTTGTACTTGCTTCTTTGTTTGCACATCCTGCAAGTACCAATAGTGCTGTAAGTGCTAAAAGTAGTTTCTTCATCATTATTCACCACCTTCAATAAATTCATTAAATAGTGCTTCAACATCTTTATTAACAAATTCAATGTCTAAGTCTTTTGATGCTAAGACTACAGATTGGATTTGTACCTTTTGATTTGCTGTTGCAATTGCTTGAACAAATTCATCTTCTTCAATTAAATCTTTAAATGAAGTTTTTTCAACAAGTACAATATGTTGTCCAAATTCTGAATTGAACCATTCTGTTTGCTCACCTGCATCAACTTTAATTGCTGCATCGATGAACGGTTGTACCAGTTTTGAATTCTTATCCATATAACCCACAGATCCTTTTACAGATGCTGTTCCTGTATCATCAGAATACTTCATTGCTACATCACCAAAGTCATCCCCATCAGCCAATGCTTTCTTAGCATCGTCTAATTTCTTTTGTTCTGCATCTGTTGGTTTTGTAGGGTCTTCCATACGAATTAAGATGTGTGATACAACACGTGGTTTGTTTGTTTCAATGAAGCTGTCAGCAACATCTTTTTGGTTGTCAGTGATGTACTGACGTTCAAGTTCAATTAATTTGGCTTGGTTTTCATAAAGTGTTGCTAGATCATCAATCCCTTTGGTATAACCACTTGCAATAATAGCTGCTTCTAATTCTTTAATAGCTGCAGTTCCTTTTGCTGATGTATTAGCAACTTGATTGCTAGCATATTCTTTCGATTGCTTTTTAATCTCATCACTTGTTTCCAATTCACTTAATACATAACGCTCAAACAATTTGTAGGTTTCAATCCCTGCTTGAGTTGGTAATAATTCTGCGTAATAGTCATCAGCGTTGATGTTTTCTCCATTAACCTCGAATACAATATCTTTACCATTTACTTTCTTACCTTTAAAACTTGAATCAATCTGTTGTTTTGAGAACACGACAGTTCCAACAACAAGCATGATTACGATTAAAAGTAGAAACCAATATTTCTTTAGATTTTCTAACATAATATCCTCCTGGTATGCCTAGTAATTATAAATTATAACACAAGGTAATGCAATATAAACTAGGAACCGTATGGTATAATAGTAAGTATTGATTTAAAAGAGAGGCGATATGAGTATGACAGAACTAAAAATTGAACAACTTGAAGTAAGTATTGATGATAAGAAGATTCTTAAGGGGATTAACCTGAGTGTCAAAGAGGGTGAAATTCACGCTATTATGGGTCCTAATGGTAATGGTAAAAGTACCTTATTGTCTTCAATTATGGGGCATCCCCGTTTTGAAGTAGATGCAGGGAGCATTACTTTAAATGATGAGGATGTACTTGAGATGGAAGTCAATGAGCGCTCTCAAGCGGGTCTTTTCTTAGGGATGCAATACCCTTCTGAAGTACCGGGTGTTACCAATGCAGATTTCTTAAAATCAGCAATCAACACACACCGTGATACCCCAATTGGTTTATTTGAATTTGTAAACAGTTTAGAAGCGAACATTGAAACTTTACGCATGAAGAAAGATTTAGCACACCGTTATTTAAATGAAGGATTTAGTGGTGGTGAGAAAAAACGTAATGAAATCTTACAATTAATGATGTTACAACCTAAGATTGCAATGCTTGATGAGATTGATTCAGGACTTGATATTGATGCTTTAGGACTGGTTGCACAAGTTCTTAAAGACTATCAAGAAAAAGAACAACTGGGACTTTTAATTGTCAGTCACTATGAGAGATTCTTTGAATTGATCACTCCAAGTCATGTTCATATTATGATAGATGGAAAAATTGTCCTGAGTGGTGATTACAGCTTGGTACAAAAGATTGACCAAGAAGGTTATGACTGGCTAACACCACAAGGCATTGAAGATTATATTAAAGCTAATGGAAGTGCTGATCATGCACAAGTTTAATATTGAAACCAGTCAAACACTTGATATCACAGTTACAGAAAATACTACTTATCATTTAGATTGCCCAAAACTAACAAGTGGCCATCTTATTCTCAATGTACAAGGGGAAGGTGTATTAAACCTAACTCTTGATTTACAAGAAGGTTCACAGTGGCAAGTTTTAGTATTACACAGTACCAATGCTACACTTAATATTTTAGAAACCATAAACTTACACAAGGATGCACAATTAAACATTGGTTTTGGTGAGTTTACACAAGGTAAAGTGAGTAAGAACACACAAATCAACTTAGTCGGAAGTGGCTCATCGGCCATTACTTATGGAGCTGCTTTACTACGAGGTCATTTAAAATGGACTTTAGAAGCCAATCATTTAGCAACACATACTTATGCTGAACTGAACAGCAATGTGGTCATTGGCAATCTAGGACACTGTGATCTTGAAGTGATTGGTTCCATACCTAAAGGGAATTACCAATCCAAGACCCATCAAATGTCAAAACTCTTGAATCTAGGTGAGAAGGCACAGGCCAGTGTTTATCCAAAACTACTGATTGATGAGAATGATGTTGAGGCAAGTCATGCTGCTTCGGTAGGACAGCCTGAACAAGAACATATTTACTACTTGATGTCTCGTGGATTAAGTTACCAAGAGTCCATGCGTCTTCTGATTAAAGGGTATTTACACCCTGTTGTTAACTTGATAGAAGATGAAACACTACAAACTACATTACTTGAAATGATCGATGAAGAGGTTCAACAATATGTCTAATATAAGACGTGATTTTCCATTTTTACAAAAACATCCGGATGTTGCTTATTTTGATAATGCAGCAACAACTCTAAAGCCACAATCTGTAATTGATGCGGTTGTAGATTACTATGAGAACTACAGTGCCAATGTGCACAGGGGAGATTTTAAAGAGTCCCTTGCAAGCAGTGCCCTTTATGATGGGGTGCGTGTTAAGGTTGCACAGCTTTTAAATGCATCTGATAAAGAAATTATCTTTACTTCAGGTGCTTCAGAAAGTTTAAACTTGATGGCATCCATGTTAAGTGAGTCTGTATTGAAAAAGGGTGATGTTGTTCTTCTTAATGAAGCAGAACATGCATCCAACATTTTACCGTGGTTTCATTTAGCAGATAAATATGGTTTTAGTGTTGAGTTCATTCCTTTAAATAATGAGGGCCGAATCTCAATAGATGCATTTAAACAAGCCTTACATTCTGATGTTAAGGTCGTTTCGATTGCTCATATATCCAATGTATTAGGAAATCTTAATCCGATCAAAGAACTGACTGAAATTGCTCATGAGGCAGGAGTTATTATGTGTGTTGATGGAGCGCAGTCTGTAGGCCATGTTGCTGTTGATCTACAAGATCTTGATGTGGATTTCTTTGCTTTTTCAGCACATAAGATGCTGGGGCCCAGCGGTGTTGGAGTTTTATATGGAAAATATGAATACCTGGATGCGATGAATCCGTTAAAAATGGGTGGGGGATCCAATGTTCGATTTAACTCTTGTGGTGAAGTTGTATTGAAGAAAGCACCACAAAAATTTGAATCGGGAACACCCAATATTGAAGGTGTGATTGGTTTTGGAAGTGCGATTGATTATATTAGTAACTTAGGTTTTGATACCATTCATAAACTTGATCATCACATTCATCAACACCTTTTAAATGAACTTAAAGCCTTGAAACATGTTGAAGTGATGAATCCCAATGCTGATATTTCAATTGTATCGCTTCGTGTTGAAGGGATCTTTGCACAAGATGTTGCAGCCTATTTGGGACAATTTAACATCTCTACACGTGCTGGAGAACACTGTGCAAAACTATTGAATGGTGCACTGCACCATGAGAAGACCGTACGTATTTCGCTTTACTTCTACAATACCATTGAAGAGGTGGATCGTTTGGTGGATGCTTTAAAGAACATCAGTTTAGAAAACGTATTGGACGGATTTTTTTAGGAGGATGACTATGGAATACTTAAAAGATCCTCAATTTTTAAGACAGTTGATTATGGATCATTATGAATACCCACGCAATAAGCGTGAAGAAAAAGATTACATTCAAGAACATGTCAGTACTGAATCATGCATCGATGATATTACCGTTCAAGTTTTACTGGAAGATAATATCTTGAAGGACGTTGCGTTTGTTGGTACAGCTTGTACCATTGCAACCAGTTCAGTTTCAATGATGACTGAATTAATGAAGGGAAAAACACTTGAAGAAGCACAAGACTTAATTCATGAGTTTAACAACATGTTAAAAATGGAAGCATTTGATGAAGAAAAATTAGGAGAGTTGGTAGCACTGCGTAATGTATCACGCCAACCTCATCGCATTAACTGTGCCGATTTATCATGGCGTGCATTGCAGTTAATTATCGTAAAGGAGGTCTCTCATGAGTGAAAAAATCAGTGATTTAGAACGTTTGCCCGATGAGCATTATGAATTTGGGTTTAAGGATGATGTAAAGTCAGTCATTCAATTTGAAAAAGGTTTGAATGAAGCTGTCGTTCGTGAAATCTCTCGCATTAAAGAAGAGCCAGAATGGATGCTTGATTTACGTTTGAAGGCTTATCATCAGTTCTTAGAAATGGACATGCCTAGTTGGGGTGCTCCACTTGATGATGTTGATTTTGAGGAATACATTTATTATCTTAAAGCCAGTGATCGTGCCGAAACACGATGGGAAGATGTCCCTGAAACCATTCGTAATACCTTTGCAAAACTTGGGATTCCAGAAGCTGAGGCCAAGTATCTATCCGGTGTAGCGACACAGTATGACTCTGAAATGGTCTACTCTTGCATGTTGCAAGAAGTGGTTCAAGAAGGTGTTTTATTCTTTGATATGGATACCGGACTTAAAGAGCATCCTGAATTGGTTAAGAAATACTTTACCAAACTGGTAGCAAGCAATGATAATAAATTTGCAGCACTGAATACTGCTGTATGGTCAGGGGGATCATTCATCTATGTTCCTAAAGGGGTTCATCTGGATAAGCCTCTGCAATCATACTTCCGTATTAATGCAGAGCAAATGGGACAGTTTGAGCGTACTTTAATCATTGTTGATGAAGGGTCTTCAGTCCATTATGTTGAAGGTTGTACAGCACCCATCTACTCTAAAGATTCCATGCATGCAGCAGTGGTTGAAATCTTTGTTGAAAAGCATGGTAAATGCCGTTATACAACGATTCAAAACTGGTCTAATAATGTTTATAACTTAGTGACCAAAAGAGCCATTGTTCAAGAACATGGAGTTATGGAGTGGATTGATGGGAACATCGGTGCAGGTACTACCATGAAATACCCAGCATGTATCCTTGATGGTCCTTATGCTAAAGGCTATACGATTTCAATTGCTGTAGCAGGTAAGGGACAATGGCAAGATACAGGAGCTAAAATGATTCATAATGCACCTGATACCCAGTCTACTATCATCTCCAAATCGGTTTCTCGTAATGGTGGTGTTGTTAACTATAATGGGATTGTTAAACACTCCGATAAGGCACACCGTGCTAAAACCAAGGTTGAGTGTGATACTTTAATCTTAGATGAATACTCACGTTCTGATACCAAACCGTTTAATATCATTCAGACCAACGATTCAACTTTAGAACATGAGGCACGCGTCTCTAAGATTTCTGAAGAAGAATTATTTTACTTGATGAGTCGTGGTTTAAGTGAAGAGCAAGCGGCTGAAACGATCGTAATGGGATTTCTAGAACCCTTTACACGTGAGTTACCAATGGAATATGCAGTCGAGTTGAATCAATTGATGAAACTTGAGATGGAGGGGTCAGTTGGATAAACAAAATTTAGCACGTAAAATTCGTAAACAGCGTGCATCCTATTCAGTAGAAGTACGATTACCATGGGATACCATCATTCACGATAGAATTCTTGAATTAACAGAAGGACATTCTGTCATTGCACTTTACACGGCAATGAATGGTGAGGTTGATACTTATGGTATTATGGAAAGTTTATTTTGGGATAAGACTAAAACAGTCTGTCTTCCTAAAACATTACCTGACCATAAGTTGGCATTTTATAAAATTACATCTTTTGATGATTTAAAGATGGGAGCTATGGATATCATGGAACCCACAACCGATGAAGTTGTCATACCAGACTTGGTGATTACACCACTCTCTGTATTTAATAAAGCATGTTTTCGCATTGGGTATGGTGGTGGTTATTATGATCGCTACTTTGAGAACAATGATGTTCGTAAAATTGGTCTGGCATATTCATTTCAAGAAACTGATTGGGACTTTCAAGAACCGTTTGACCAACCTTGCGATCTGATTGTTACTGAGCAGGAAGTGTACCATGCAGCTTAAGGCGAAAAAAGGGTTCTCTTTAGTCATCTTCTTTGGCTTTTGTACCTATACTCTAATGAGTACACAGATTGTTCCTTTTCTAACCCATTTGGGGTATTCACCCACTCAACGTGGGTATGTCTTAAGTATGGTATCAGTCATTGCCATCTTGGGACAGGTTGTCATGGGCTATATTAGCGATCGCTATAAGACCATGCGAAGTTTATTCATTTATTTAAGTCTTGTTATTGTACTAACGGCTATCTTATCGTATTCCATCGAGATTAATAACTTCTGGTACCACTTCTTCATTGTAGGAATGGGTGCTGGAATTACTAAGACGACGATTAACTTTTTAGAATCATGGATTATGGAAGTGGATGGCATGCAATCAGAATTTGGTGCCATTCGTGCTTATGGATCACTAGGGTGGTCTTTATTCTCCTTGTTCTCAGGGTTTCTTATTACACAATGGGGATATCCTTCACTTGCTGTGATTACCAGCATTTTTACTTTGGTAGTCATCTTCTTTGCATCGAAGTTACCTGATGCCACTAAGGTTTCAAAAAAAGTTGATCTTGCTGAAGTGAAACTACTCTTTAAGAATAAGAACTTTGTCTTACTGATTTGGATTTACTTGATTACCTTCATTGCTTACAATGCAGATTCCATTACCGTTACAGACTACATGATCTCACTAGGCGCTACAGAATCTCTTATTGGTATTAAGTGGTTTATTCAAGCCGTCTTTGAAATACCAACCATGTTCATTGGTTATCGTATTTTAAGACGTAAGGGTAGTCCCTGGATGCTTATGGTTGGGGTCTTTGTCTTGATGTTTCGATTGGGAGCCTCAGCACTAAGTGCCAACAATACCATCATCATCTTATTGGGAACACTGCAAATATTCAGTTATCCTTTTATTCTTCTCTCACAGAAAGAGCTGGTGTATAAGGAAATTCCAGAACATCTCAGGTCTACAGGACAACTGGTCTCAATCTCCTTATCAGTGGGTTTAGGGGGTGCTTTAACACCTATCATCTCAGGTTATCTAAATGAATCAATGGGGATTCAAAATACACTGTATATCTTTGCGTTAATGATGTTAATCCCCTTAGGATTTATGAGATTTCTTGATACAGAGTCGTAATAGTTTGACAAAAACAAGTCAAAATGCACATTCAAGATGAAATATCGCAATATATCGACAATCTTTGTGAAAATATTACGCAAATGTGACATATTTCTGTTAGAATATAAGGGATAGCGAGGTAAACTATGGACATTGTACAATTATCTTCAGAATCAATGATGGAGTTACGACAAAAACGTCTTAACATCATGCGTGGCATGATTGACGGGCAGTCGGGTTCATTGTTGGTACTGCGCGGCGGATACGCCGGAACAAACAGACAGCATCACTCCGTTTCTTATGCGGTTTTTTCAATATTCTTTGAGCTCTGGGAACGTTTTTCTATGGAGACATGGTCTTATACTTTTGACTCTGAAGGTTTGATGTTTTACATCAAGTTGGAAGAAGATGCACATAAAATCAAAGAGGTACTGGTCCATTATGAGGATTTCCATCCTTTAGGATTTGCGATTGACTCTGATGTACTTTCCAGTGAAATGGAAATTACACGCAGCATGATTGGTTTTAAAGAGCGCACAGACTACTATACAAAGCAGCCTTTGGCTGACATTCAAGACCGCGTGAATTTTGATGAGACCTATCGTAAAGATTTCATTAAAAAAGTAGAGTCAGAAATTGTACAAGGGGATCGACAAACAATATTATCCAATATTTTAGTCTATTCTTATGTTACTGCATTTACAAAACCTTTAGGTTTTGGAATGTATGGACCCAATTACAGAGGGTCTAATGATCAAATGAACTTTGAGAAGTTCATTTATTTAGTACGTGCTTATAAATCAGAAATGATGAATATTTTCAATTACAATTCCAATCGTATTGAAGATATTATGGCTTTTCAGTCTAAGGTTCAAGACCGCATTTCACATGCTGTATTAAACCAACAATCCTATAAGTACACCGTACTGATGAGTACGATTGTCATGTTTGGATTCATCAATTCAAAAGGTTATGCTGATATCAGCAAGCAAGTTAAAAAGCTCTCAGAAGAGTTTGAACGTGCAGGCCTGTTTGAAAATGAAGGCAAACGCTATGACATTACAAAAAATGGAATGCGTGAATTGTTTAATTACACCGTGCCATTTTATCAAAAACACCGTACCGTTGAATCCACAATTCTATACTTATTAAGTCGTCATAAAGATGACTCCATTAAATTACATAATGGGGAACAAAACTTATTGAAAGTTCAATTCTTAGCGAAAAACTTAATGTTAAAAGAAGATAAATGGATTGAGATGAACAAGTTCTGTACATCAAGTTATATTTATCCTCATGATTCAACCCACTTAATGGTGAGTGTTGCAATGTTGGATCTTTTCCAACGTAATTACTTAAAAATTAAAATGATGTTTGATAGAAACAAATAAGGGAGTTACTATGAATTTTATTGAAGAATTAGAATGGCGTGGTTTACTGAAGGATGTTACAAACCGTGCACATCTTGAAGAACGCATGAAATCACCCATTACACTATACTGTGGGTATGATCCAACAGCAGATTCACTGCATGTGGGTCACTTACAACAATTAATACTATTAAAACGTTACCAAAAAGAAGGGCATCACCCGATTGCTTTAATTGGTGGTGCAACAGGAATGATTGGTGATCCACGTCCCACAACGGAACGATCACTACTTTCTGATGAAGATTTACAACATAATATCAACTGTTTATCACAACAAATTACAAGTATCTTAAACTCAGATAACAACCCTGTTAAGATTTTAAACAATGCTGACTGGTTATCTGATTTAAGCATGTTGTCATTCCTAAGAGATTATGGAAAACATTTTTCAATCAACACGATGCTGGCTAAAGATACCATTGCATCACGTTTATCAACAGGGATCTCATTTACAGAGTTCTCATATACGATTTTACAATCGATTGACTTTTTACACCTGTATGAAAATCATGGTGTAGAACTTCAAGTTGGAGGATCTGATCAGTGGGGAAACCTTGTATCAGGGTCTGACTTAATTCGTAAAGTAAAGGGTCATGAAGTTGAGGTTTTTGGAGCAACATCATACCTGATCACTAAATCTGATGGTTCTAAGTTTGGTAAGAGTGAGGGTGAAAACATTTGGCTGGATGCAGCGCGTACTGATGCTTATGCATTCTACCAATACTTCATCAACTGTTCTGATGATGACATTGTAGACTTTACAAAACGTCTATCCATGAAGTCACCTGATGAAATCAATGCTTTAGAAGTAGATTTTAAAGAAGCACCGCACTTACGTGCAATGCAAAAAGCACTTGCTGAGGAGTTAACATTCTTACTGCATGGCCAAGAAGGCTTGGACATGGCTTTAAAAATGACTAATGCTTTATTCTCAGGTAATGTTCAAGATTTAAACAGTGAAGAAATTAAAACTGCATTTGCAGACTCAAACAGTATTGCAGTTGATGCAGATGATAACATCGTAGAACTGCTTGTTAATACAAAAATCATGCCATCAAAACGTGAAGCACGCCAAATGATTACTCAAGGTGCTGTTTCAGTCAATGGTGTTGTCATTAAAGATCTGGACTTTGAAATTACCAAAGCTGCAGCATTTGATGAATCTGTAACACTGATCCGTAAAGGAAAACGTAATTACTTTATTTTAAACCACGAGTAAGGAGTTCATTATGAAAAAAGTAACATTGATGATCATGACACTGTTTTTACTCAGTGCATGTTCTAATAAAAATGCACTGCAACAAGAGAAACTTGATTTATACCAGTCTTACTGGACTGTAATTCAAGATCAGGAAACATATCAATCAGAATCATCAAACTTTACGATTAGCGCAAGTTATGATGCTGGATCTTATGAAGTGATCATTGATCAAGCACGTGTTGCAATGAACTCAGTACAAGTTTTAGTCGTTGAAAATGATGATGCATTTCAAACTGAGAAGATGATGCCCAGTGCAGGTATCTTTGAAGATCCCGTTGTACTAATTCCCAATCAATCCAAACCTGATTCCAACTTTAAAGCAGGAATCAAGCTGGTTGGTGAAAATACAACACCGCTAAAGATTAACGTGCTTGTAGCATGGCAATCTGTAGGAACTAGTGAATTGCATCGTGAATTCTTTGAATTCACATTTGAATAATTAAACTAAAGGGCCCAATTATTGGTGTCCCTTTTTTTTGTGCTTGTCGATTTACAATAGGTAATACAACAGTAAGAAACCGTAAGTCTAAGAACTCACCGAACAAACAAAGTCTTTTTGTGGTTTATGGAAGAAAGACGAAAATAATAAGAACATATCGTATGATTATTGTGCCTTTCCAGATCTTTTAGTCATTGCTGTGTATGGTAATAATGGTGCTTGGGGACAGTTTGTATTTCCCAGGAAACTTTTATTTGAAAAAGGGATTTCTAAAGATAAGCATACAAAAGCTAAGATGGCTTTTTGTATATATCCTACATAGGACAAGCCCATCAGTAAACAAGCTTGAAGAACACAGCAGTGGCAAGTTGCTTATTTCAAAAACTTAAGCATTTCTGATATATACAGTATGAGGCTACTAAAAGCTAACTATCAGTAAAGACTCTGTGGTCATGTCTTATCTCAGAACTTTAATTAAGTGCTATGATAAATAAAAAGGAAGTGATCTTATGTTACGAATTGATCGAATTTATAATGATGATATTCGCAAAGGTGAAAAACGAGTTCTTGTTGATCGTTTATGGCCTCGTGGTATTAGTAAAGAGCGTGCTCAACTGGATGAGTGGTTTAAGGATCTAGGACCCTCTACAGAACTTAGAGTATGGTTTAATCATGAACCCGATAAGTATGAGCAGTTTAAAACACGTTATATGAAAGAATTGGAAGAAGAACCACAACAAACACTGCTTCATGAACTCTATACAATGGGGGAAAAAGGGGATCTTGTACTTCTTTTTGGTGCGAAAGAAACTCGTTTTAATCAGGCTGTAGTTCTTAAAGAAGTATTGGATGGAATGCATTATCATGATTGATTTTGTGAATGATGATATTCATGATATTGCACAATCTTTATTAGGTATGATTTTAGTTCATGAAGTGGATGGTATCAAACGCAGTGGTATTATTGTTGATACTGAAATATATATGGGTGAAGTGGATGCTGCTTCCCATGCTTACCAAGGAAAAAGAACACGACGCATGGAGGCGATGTTTCAGCTTGGAGGTAGTTTGTATACCTATACTATGCGAGGTCATGTTCTGCTAAATTTAGTTTGTGGAAAAAAAGATGAAGGGATTGGTGTCATGATCAGGGCTATTGAGCCTCTTGATGGTCTTGATGCGATGATTGCAGCACGTAACCAAACTGGTCCTAATATTAGCAATGGGCCTGCTAAACTTACTCAAGCTCTAGGAATTACCATGGATCTTTACGGATCACACTTGGGTGAATATTTACATCTAGTCCAAAATACGCCCTATCATCCAAAGAATATTTGTGCAACAAGTCGAATTGGCATTCCTGATAAGGGGGAGTGGACCCATGCACCTCTACGATTTTATGTTAAAGGGAATCCCTACTGCTCTAATATCCCTAGAAAAGACTGGGATGATGATCATGGGTGGCAGTAATATGCTAGACTCATTCTATATTCACCTTTATAGATGACATCAAAAACAATAATCTAATGCAACTCTATACTGATTTCAGGTATAGAGTTTTTTTATGTCGATGATTCAATTTAATAAGAAAATATCAAGTCTCTAACAAATTGCATAAATTAAAAAGCAAGTTTAAGTCACTTATAAGTTTATTTTAAAAGAGGTATAAACTGAGTTTATAGCACCAAAAATTATTAATTTAGTTTTGATACTTATATTGACTATGATGTATACAGATGAGGTAAGCGCTTACACATTTCATCAGAAAAAGTCGAGCAAGGACTATAGAGACATGAAAGAGAGGAAACACTATGTCAAAAACAACAAAAGTTTTAGATTTCAAAGCATTATTGGAAGAATCCAACCAAATTCCTGAGCTGTTCCAGATCATGGATGAAAATGGAAAGATTACAAATAAGGACTATATGCCAGATCTAAGTGATGAGCAAATGGTTGAAATGATGGAAATCATGGTTTGGGGTCGAGAATATAATAATCGTGTTAGTATCTTAAGTAAACAAGGAATCATTGGTAACTTACCACCTACTGAAGGACAGGAAGCAAGTCAGTTGATCAGTCAATATGTATTGCAAGATGGAGACTGGTTACTACCAAGTTATCGTGATGTACCACCATTAATTCGTCATGGACTACCAATGTCTAAAGCGATGAACTGGTACCAAGGACATACTGATGGGTTCTCCTACAGTAAAGATCTTAAAGCATTCCCACCACAAGTTCTTATTGGAGCACAAATCATTCAAGCTACAGGAGTTGGAGTAGGCTTAAAGAAAAATAATAAGGCTAATGTTGCACTGACCTATATTGGTGATGGAGGAACATCACAAGGGGACTTCTATGAGGGAATTAACTTTGCAGGAGTGTATGATGCACCAGTAATCTTTGTAGCACAAAACAATGGGTTTGGAATCTCAGTACCACGTAGTTTCCAAACACGATCAGCAACACTATCACAAAAAGGTGTAGGTGTTGGTATTGCTCACTTATTTGTTGATGGAATGGATCCATTTGCAGTTTATGCAGCTACTTTAGCAGCGCGTGAACATGCAATTCATGGAAATGGTCCAGTACTTCTAGAGTTCTTAACATTCCGTTATGGACCACATACTCTAAGTGATGACCCACGTCGTTACCGCGAGAATGAGTTGGTAGAAGAGTGGAAACCAAAAGATCAGTTGATTCGAATGAGAAAGTTCTTAACTGAAAAAGGACTATGGTCTGAAGAGAAAGAACAAGCTGTCATTGATAAGACACAAGAAGAAGTTAAAAATGCACTTGAGGAATCACGTCAAGTTGAAAAGAATACAGTATCAGGTTACTTAAAGAATATGTATGAGGTTATGCCTCCAGCAATTGAAAAACAATATGAAGCTTACAAGAGAAAGGAACAAGATCAATAATGGCACAATTAAATATGGTTGAGGCAATTACTAATGCACTCGATGAAATTCTAAAAGAAAGTGAGAAAACACTAATTTTTGGAGAAGATGTTGGGTTAAACGGAGGGGTTTTTAGAGCTACTAACGGGTTACAACAAATTCATGGTGATGAACGCGTATTTGATACACCATTAGCTGAATCTGCGATCTTAGGAATGGCAATTGGACTTGCAGTTGAAGGGTTTAGACCGATTCCTGAGATTCAGTTCTTTGGATTTATTTCTGAAGCAATTGACTCACTCACCAACCAAATGGCGCGTAGCCGTTTCCGTACTGAAGGAATTATTCCAGCACCCATTACCATTCGATCACCTTATGGTGGAGGGGTAGCAACACCTGAGGTACACTCTGATTCCTATGAAGGAATGATTGCACAGATGCCAGGAATTCGAGTTGTAGTACCTACCAATGCATACGATGCTAAGGGACTACTAACAGCTTCGATTCGAAGTAATGATCCAGTTGTATTCTTAGAGCACTTAAAACTTTACCGTGGTGCTAAGATGGAAGTTCCTGAAGGACTGTATGAAGTACCATTAGATAAAGCAGCAATTACAAGAGAAGGTAGCGATGTTACTGTTGTAACTTATGGTTACATGGTAATGGAGGCACTAAAAGCTGCAGAAGAACTTGAAAAAGAAGGCATCTCAGTAGAGGTTATTGACCTCCGTACAGTATCACATCCTGACTATGACACCATTGGTGAGTCGGTAGCGAAAACAGGACGTGTTGTTGTACTTCAAGAAGCACAACGTCAAGCAGGAGTATCTGCAAATGTTGTTGCAGAGATTTCAGAACAATTCTTCTTAGATTTACTAGCACCTGTAACACGTGTCACAGCACCAGATACTACCTATCCACTACCAGCTGCAGAGTCCATCTGGTTACCAAACAGTAATGATTTAATTGAAGCGATTCGTAAAGTGAAGGAGGGCTACTAGATGTTATATAAATTCGTATTGCCTGACTTAGGAGAAGGAATTACAGAAAGTGAGATTGTATCTTGGGCTGTTAAAGAAGGGGATACCATCAAACAAGATGATCCACTCTTTGAAGTTCAAAATGATAAAACTACAATTGAGGTACCATCACCTGTTCATGGTGTGGTTAAAAAGACTCATGTTGAGGCAGGGGTTGTAGCTCAGGTTGGCGACTTAATTGTTGAGATTGATGTTGATGAAGCATGGGCTCAAAAAGTTAACTTTAAGCTTGATAATACAACATCACCACTTGAAGAAGAAACACCAGTTGTCGAAGAAGTTAAAGTTGAAACTCCCGTAGAAACAAACACCCCATCTGATGTTAAAAAGGCTGTTAAAGCGATTCCATCCGTACGACGTTATGCACGTCAGCAAAATGTGGATATTGTACTGGTTACAGGTACGGGTAAAAATAATACCGTAACACGTGATGATATTGATGCGTATCTACAGGGTGATGTTGCAGTACCTACACAAGTGATT
This sequence comes from Erysipelothrix sp. UBA3383, assembly GCA_002358955.1. GTDB lineage: Bacteria > Bacillota_I > Bacilli_A > Erysipelotrichales > Erysipelotrichaceae > Erysipelothrix. The sequence continues at coordinate 22,662 of DEPV01000026.1, forward strand.
GAAGCATTTGAAACACCCGTACAAGAGCCGGTTAAAGTTGCTCCTGTAATTGATACACAAGGGTACAAGCGTGTCCCTATGACACCAATGCGTAAGGCTACCATGAATGCAATGGTAAAATCAGCTTCAACCATTCCTTCAGTAACCGTCTTTGCACAATTGAATGCAGAAAAACTGGTAGAACACCGTGATCTGTATAAAGAGTATGCAAAAGAGCAAGGCTATAGTTTAACGTATACTGCATACTTTGTTAAAGCAGCAGCATCAATGGTTAAAAAATTCCCTATCTTCAATGCATTTATTGATGAGAAAACAAATGAGATTGTATACCGTAATAATATTAACATTGGTGTTGCAACCAATACTGAAGAGGGACTGTATGTTCCTAACATTAAGAATGCAGATACTAAGAACTTGTTTGAGATTTCCGAGGAAATACGTGCTAATGCCATAGCAGCAAGTGAGGGTAAACTGGACATGAATTCAATGCGTGAGGGATCATTTACAATCACTAACGTAGGTGGAATGTCTAAGGATGCTGTCTATTCAACACCAATCATCAATCATCCAGAAGTGGGTATCTTAGGGACATCACGCATCGAAGATGAAGCAATCGTTGATAAGAATAGAGAAATTCAAATTGTACCAATGATGAAACTATCATTCGCATTTGATCACCGTATTATTGATGGTGTCGAAGCACAACAAGCATTGGACGAATTACGATCATTACTAGCAGATCCTAATAAATTCGTCCTAGAAGGGTAGGCAAATATGGTTGTAGGAGATTTTTCAATCCATGCAGAAACAATGGTTATTGGTTGTGGACCCGGTGGTTATGTAGCGGCGATACGTGCTGCTCAACTGGGCCAGGATGTCACTTTAGTTGAGCGTGATACTTTAGGAGGGGTGTGTCTGAATGTCGGATGCATCCCATCCAAAGCGCTCATTGGTGTCAGTCAAGAGTACTATCAAGCAAAGCAAAACAATCATAATGGGATTGCTTATAAAGATGTCACCATTGATATGAAAGAAACCCAAGTATGGAAAACCAATTCAGTTGTTAATGCCCTAACTTCAGGTATTGGAGCATTATTGAAAAAGAATAAAGTTAAAGTTGTATATGGTGAAGCACTCTTTACCGGAAGCAATCGACTTCGAGTGATTAATGGTGATGAAGGGGAAACATACACCTTTAAAAATGTCATTGTTGCTACAGGAAGTCGTCCGATTGAAATTCCAAACTTTAAGTTTGAAGGACGAGTCCTTGATTCAACAGGAGCACTTGCACTTGATCATGTTCCAAAATCTATGGTTATTGTAGGTGGGGGATACATTGGTAGTGAGTTAGCAGGAGTTTATGCAAACCTTGGTACTAAGATTACAATCTTAGAAGGCTCTGATAGCATCCTGCCTACCTTCAGCCGTGATCTTGTTAAAGAAGTTGAAAACAACTTCAAGACTAAAGGTGTTGAAATCATCACTGGAGTCAATGCAAGTAATGTTACCCAAAGTGATAAGGGTGTTGAAGTTGTATACAATGATACATCCATCAAAGCAGACTATGTTTTAGTGACTGTAGGTAGAAGACCCAATACCGATAACATGGGACTTGAATATGCAGGTGTTAAACTTGATGAGAGAGGCCTTATTATCGTTGATGATCAAGGACAAAGTAATGTTAAAGGGATCTATGCGATTGGTGATGTTACAGCAGGGCTTCAACTTGCACATAAAGCAAGTTATGAAGGTAAGGTTGTTGCAGAGTCAATCAGTGGTCATGCCGTAGGATTTGACTATACTGTCATTCCTGCAGTAAGCTTTACAGATCCTGAAATTGCAGTTGTCGGTATAACATTAAAAGAAGCTCAAGAACACAATGCTAAAGCTTATACATTCCCACTTCAAGCAAACGGTAGAGCACTATCCATGAACAATACTCAAGGATTTGTACGTCTGCTTGTTGAGAATGAAAGTAAAGCAATATTAGGAGCAGAGATGGTTGGTGCACATGCAAGTGAGCTGATTGCTGAAGTTACTATGGCAATTGAAGCCCAATTAACGGTTGAAGACATCAGTCTAATCATTCATGCTCATCCAACGCTTTCTGAATCCATCATGGATGCTTCAGAACTTGCATTGGGTCTACCAATTCATATTTAAGGAGAAGACAAATGAGTAAAAAACCACTATTTGAAAAAGGCTTTGGTATGAAGGTACTTAATGGGGTTGCAGTTGGATCCGTTGTAGTACTGATACCTGGAGCTTTATTGAATGAATTATTTAAAGCATTATTACCCGTATTTCCACAGGGTCAGTTTGTATTGAATGCAACTGCTCTTTCAATGACGCTGATGGCGGCTATTGTAGGGGTTGCAATATCCATGCAATTTAAATTTACACCGATTGAGACCGCATCTGTAGCAATGGCTGCAGTGATGGGATCAGGGGGTTGGGCATTTGCTGAAGGGGGAGGATTTCTATTCCAAGGAAGTGGGGATATTATCAATATGTCCATTACCGCAGCACTAGCAGCTGCCATGATCATCATCATTGCAGGACGTTTTAAAGCCTATACACTGCTTTTAACACCATCTATTGTATTGATTGTAGCAGGGGGAGTGGGATTGTTTACACTGCCTTATGTTCAACAAGTAACCGGACTGATTGCAAGTGGTATTGGATCTTTACTGGATTTCCAGCCGCTGATCATGTCAATCTTAATGGCGGTTATATTTGGAGCCATGATTGTAACACCAATGTCTACTGTAGGAATTGCACTTGCTATTAACTTAGGGGGTGTAGGATCTGCAGCTGCAAACGTAGGGATCTGTGCTGCTGCATTTGGACTTGCTATTACAGGGTGGAAAGCAAACTCTGTAGGAACCAGTATTGCACTGATGGCCGGATCTCCAAAAATGGCGATGGCTAATGTGTTTAAGAAACCTAAAATCATGATTCCGATTCTATGTAATGCTGCAGTATCAGGCGTCTTTGTTGCACTATTGGGACAACAAGGAACACCAATGTCAGCAGGATTTGGGATTTCAGGACTCATTGGTCCAATTAACTCCATTAACTTATCAGGTGGATGGACACTGTTAAATGTTCTTAAAGCAGGAAGTGCATTCATCCTGATTCCTGTAGTATTAGCTTTAGTGTTCCGTTATGTCTTTACTAAAGTAGTTCCTTTAGTAAGCTCGGATGATTATCGAATCGAGGTGCAATAATGTATAAAAACTTTGTTGAACTGGAGTCTGTCTTAGTGCGTAATAAATTACGCACTAAGACATTGGCTTTAGTCTGTGCCCATGAAGAAACGGCTTTAAAAGCGGTGATTGAAGTTGCTAATCGTAATTACATTAGTCCACTCCTTATTGGACGTGAAGATGAGATTTTAAAGCTGCTTGATGGTGATACAAGTTACCCCATTATCAATGCTGATACGGATCAAGAAGCTGCTTTTATCGCAGTTGAGCAAGTCCGTTTAGGGCGTGTTGATATCATCATGAAAGGGCACTTACAAACCAGTGATTTATTACGTGAAGTGGTCAAACGTGATACTGGAATCCGTCAAAGTGATGTATTGTCTCATATTGCACTGATTGAAAGTCCATTTCTAGATACCATGTTTATGGTTAGTGATGGGGGTATGTTACCTTATCCTACTTTAGAGCAAAAACAAGGGATCATTCAAAACACCTTGAATGTTGCACAATCATTGAACATTGAACAACCGAAGGTAGCACTTTTAGATGCTGCTGAACATGTTAACAAGCACATTCCAAGTTCCTTAGATTCAGAAAAACTATCACAGCAAAACTGGAATGATGCTATTGTTGAAGGACCCATCTCCATTGATTTAGCACTTTCTTCAGAAGCTGTTAAAAGTAAAGGATACCAAGGTCGCATTCAAGGGGATGCTGATATTTTAATTGTTCCTGATATTATTTCAGGTAATATTCTGGGTAAGGTTGGAACCATCCTTGCACCAGGTAAAATGGCAGGAATCATTGAAGGGGCAAGTGTTCCCATCGTATTAACTTCACGAGGCTCAAGTCTTGATGAGAAAATTAATTCCATGTTACTAGCATGCTTTATTGCAGAGAAGGAGGCCTAAGATGGCACTTATATTCAGTTTAAATCCAGGTGCTACTTCGACTAAATGCGCCCTTTATCAAAATGATAAAGAGTTGTTTCGCGATGAAGTGAGGCATGATCGTAAAGATCTGGACAAGTTTAAAACACTGAAAGATCAGCTTCCAATGCGCTTTGATGCCATGATTGATGCATTGGTATCAAGGGGCTATAAAGTAGAGGATCTTGATGTTGTGGTTGCACGTGGTGGTATTTTACCACCTGTTGATGCAGGTGCCATACTGGTTAAAGATGAAATGGTAGATTACCTATTGAATAAGTCGACAGTATCACACCCCGCCAACCTAGCAGCTGCAATGGCTCTTGAAATTGTGAAAAAGAATGGTCATGGTATTGCTTATGTCTATGATCCTATTTCAGTGGATCAGCTTAAGCCAGTAGCACGCATCAGTGGCTTAAAGGATTATGATCGAGGCAGTACAGGACACATGCTCAACTCCAGAGCTGCGGCCTTACAATATGCTCATGACAATCGTTTAGCATACGATTCACTCAATTTAATTGTAGTGCATGCTGGAACGGGAATTACTGTAACAGCACATGAAAAAGGTCGTATGATAGATATTGTAGGAGATGATGAGGGAGCATTTTCACCAGAGCGTACCGGTGGATTACCCCTACGCGCTTTTACGAAACTGTGCTATACTAAAACTGAAGAAGAAGTGGTAAAAATGACACGTCATCATGGGGGATTGATGTCTTATTTTGATACCAATGATGTTCGAGAAGTAGAAAGCTTAATACCAGAAAATCCTGATGCTACAGTCATCCTTGAAGCCATGGCTTATCAGATTGCTAAAAGCATTGGTCAAATGGCAACAGTACTCAAGGGTCAGGTTGATGGTATTGTGATTAGTGGTGGATTTGCACGTTCGCAAATGATTATGGAGTGGGTCATAGAGCGCGTTCAATTTATTTCTGATGTGACGCTATACCCTGGAGAATTTGAGTTAGAAGCCCTATCATTAGGGGGCTATCGCGCTTATTTAGGACAGGAACCGGTTCAAACAATCATTTTTGACGATTAATCTAGACTTGTTAATAAAGGAGATCTCATGAATCTTAAGAAACTGGATTATTTTGTTACTTTAGTCGATGCTGGTAACTTTTCCCATGCCGCAGAACAGCTGTACATTACCCAACCTGCACTCAGTTGGAATATTAAGGATTTAGAAAGCAGTTTAAAAACTGAACTTTTAGTGCGCTCTGCAAGTGGTATTGAACTGACTGAAACAGGAAGTATTCTTTATGATGGTGCTAAATCTTTACTTGAAAAAGCAGCCCAACTGGAGCGTTCCATAGCCATAGCACAACATCACTCCAAACGTAAAGTAAGGCTGGGTATGACCATATTATCATCCATTGAATACATGGACATCTTCCAATATTTTGCCAGTCAATACGAAGAATATCAACTTGATTTTGTACAACGAGGGTCTAAAGAAATTCAAGACATGCTTGCTAAGGGTCAACTTGATATTGGTATTGTATCAGAACCCATTTACTATCCCAGTTTAGAAAACACACGTCGAAAACTGGATGATTATTACTATGAGGTCGCTGTTGTTGTATCCAAAGACAATCCATTATCCACAGAAAAGTCCATCACTTTTGATATGGTAAAAGAAGAGAAACTTTGCTTGATGACAACCGGTTTCGCCATGGGCAATGAGGTTGAAAAAAGAATGTTAGATCTGGGTATTGTACCCAATGTTGTCTTTCGAAATGAGAACTGGGAAGTCTTGGTGGAACATGTTTCTTCCTACCACTCAGTAACTTTTCTACCCATTGGTATTAAAGACTTATTGACGCGTGATGATCTGGTATGGATCCCGCTTGTCGATGATAAGGTTGCTCGATTTAATTTATCGCTGATATCCAATTTAGAAAATAAGAATCCATCCGATACTCTCTTATTGAATCGATTCTATGAGGTCTTAACCAGTACAAGTAAATCTAGATAAGTTCAAAAAAACCAAGCAATTGGTTTTTTTGTTATATAAAGGCATGAGGCTTTCATGTCTTTTTTCTTGTTATTGCTAAACAATCAGGAAATCTTACAAGGTCTATGTTCAAATATCATCAAGGATAAGCCTTATGAAATTCTTACTAACCGGCAATAAGACTCATTTTGTTGATGGTATATAAAGTTTTTAATATTTATTATGAATTTATTTATCACATTTTTACATCTAATATTAAGCAAAGTATGATTTTAGGAAACTGTAAGGAAAACAAATGAACACGAAGTCTTTGAATGAAAATTTTTAATAGAGTCAGAATTCCCATACTGAGTCAGTATTAAAATGGTGAAAATTTAGCGATGTAAACGTTTGCAAGTCTTAAAATAATTTGTTAGGATGAATTCGCTAGCTTATTGAAAACGTTTTCTAGAGGAGACACAATGTATAAACAAAGGATAAAAAGGATCTTGGTAGGGGTTGTCCTTACTGCTTTAGTATTTAGTGGATTTGCAGCAGCGCCCAAGCATGTTACAGCAGATAGTGCTGTGCGTACTTTAACACTGCACTTTAGTAAAGATGCAAATATTACAGATGAGACAGTTTGGTCATGGGGTGATCTACCAGAACAAAATGGCAATTGGCCACAAGGGAAAAGCTTGGATGCTACATCCGATGCAGATTATCCACACAGTGCAACACTGGTTTTAAACGATGATGCAAAAGTGTTCAATTTTCTAATTGTTAAAGCCGATGAGGAAAAGAAAACTGGTGATGTATCGATTGAACTTTTGACACAGGAAATGACGGATGTCTATCTGGATAAGGATTTCAATGTGTTTTATACTGCAAATCGAGTGCCTGAAGGTAAGGTTCGCATTCATTATCAAGATGATCAATACAATTACAAACGCGATCATGTTTATGTTTATGGACTCTTGTCCATCAATGGTAATAATGAGTGGGGTACATTTTTAGAACTTGATAAAAGTACTTTAGGACCCAATGGTATTTATGGGGAGTATGATTATAACGATACTGAAGATGTGAAGAACAATAAAACAGGTTTCTTCAATCTTGTTAATGGCAATGATGGTGACCGAAGCTATGAGCATGTGATTAAAGAAGTGTCATTAAGTCGAGAACTCTTTGTACGTGAAGGGGATGAGACACTGTATGATAATCCTTACTACGTGACCAAAGAGCGCATGACAGGAGCAGAACAGGTCAGTACTTCACAAATACAATTATCATTCAATAACATTACACAATTTGATGTTAAAGATGTCAGAAACAATTTAGTGTTCTATAATGGTAATGATGTTGTTTCTGTGGATGATTACACAGTGAGTGAGGGTGAAGGGGTATTCCTAATTGAAGGAGACTTTGAAACACTTGATATTACACATCTAGAATTGTATGGGGTGACACTAATGCTTATGAAATCTTGGAAATATATGGATTCTACTTACTTTTATGAAGGGGATCTAGGTGCGACATTGCATGATGATGGCAGTGCTACTTTAAAACTATGGAGTCCTTCTGCAGATGGGGTACGTGTTAAGTTGTATGATCGTGATGATCAAACGAAGTGGTTGCAAGATATTGCCATGACACAAATTGATGGTGTGTGGGAAGTGACACTGAATGCATCCAATACCGGTATTGATAATCTGAGAAATTATGTTTATCACTATGCCATTGAAAGAGAAGGAACAGAGTTTATCACTTTAGATCCTTATGCGAAAAGTTTATCGCAATGGAATTCTGATAATGCACAAGGGGATAAAATTGCAAAAGCAGCAATTGTAAATCCAAGTGAGATTGGACCTGAACTTGATTATGCAGATATCGAAGGGTATAAGACACGAGAAGATGCGATTATCTATGAATTGCATGTACGAGACTTTACCTCAGATCCTAATCTCGAAGGTGAATTAAAAGCCCAGTTTGGTACCTTTGCTTCATTTGTTGAAAAACTGGATTACCTTGAAGATTTAGGAGTAACCCACGTACAGTTACTTCCAATTATGAGTTACTACTTTGCAAATGAGTTCAATACAAAAGAGCGTATGCTGGATTATGAAAGTGAGAATACAGATTATAACTGGGGTTATGATCCGCAATCCTACTTTGCTCTAACAGGGATGTATTCTGAAGATGCATCCAATCCAGAAAAACGCATTGAAGAGTTTAAAAACTTAGTCAATGAAATTCATGAACGTGGTATGGGAGTGATCCTTGATGTCGTCTACAACCATACAGCTCGTACTGAAATCTTTGAAGATTTAGAACCTAACTATTACCACTTTATGGATCGTGATGGAACAGCACGTACAAGTTTTGGTGGAGGACGCCTTGGAACTTCACACTTAATGAGTCGTCGTATTCTTGTGGATTCCATTTTATACATGGTAGAAGAGTATAAAGTCGATGGTTTTAGATTTGATATGATGGGTGATCATGATGCTGAAACGATTCAAATTGCATTTGATGAAGCTCAGAAACTCAATCCAAACATCCTTATGATTGGTGAAGGGTGGGTTACTTATGCAGGGGATGAAGGTGAGTCTTTACAAGCTGCAGACCAGCAATGGATGCAATATACTCAAGCGGTGGGAAGCTTTTCTGATGAAATTCGTAATGAATTAAAATCAGGATTTGGAAGTGAGGGACAGCCTCGATTCCTTACCAATGGAGCACGCAGTACACAAGTCATCTATAATAATATGATTGCACGTCCGGGTAACTTCTTAGCTGATGATCCAGGAGATGTGGTTCAGTACATTGAGGCTCATGATAACTTAACCTTGTATGATGTCATTGCACAGTCCATCAAGAAAGATCCAAAATATCATGATAAAGAGATCTTAGAACGTGTTCGTTTAGGAAATACTATGGTCCTAACATCACAAGGAACTGCATTCTTACATGGTGGACAAGAGTATGGTCGTACCAAGCAATTCTTAGCAGATACAACAGATGCACCTTATAAATCTACTTATATGGTGAATGCAGATGGAACACCATTTGATAATCCATACTTCATTCATGACTCCTACGATTCAAGTGATATCATCAACCGCTTTGATTGGGACAAAGCTACCAATGAAGAGGCTTACCCACTAAATGTTTTAACAAGAAATCACATGAAGGGATTAATCTCAATTCGTCGATCAACAGATGCATTTACCTATCCTACTACAGCCCTGATTGATCAGTATGTATCTCAAGTCTTAAGTGATGATATTAAGAATGAAGACTTGGTATTAGCGATGAAAAATATCTCTGCTGAAACAACAAATGTTTATTACACATTTGTAAATGCTGATGATGTTGAACGTACGATTAACTTTAAGGATGAGTCATTAGATCTTGATAAACTTACTGTTATTAGTAATGGTGAACAAGTGGATTTAGCGGGTCTTATCAATCATGGTGTTGTATTTGATGAAACATCAATCACACTAGATCCTCTAAGTTCAGTCATCATTAAGATTACAAACAAGGAAGAGGTAGTTGAGCCAGGTGAAGAAGAGACTCCAGAAACACCAGAGACTCCAGGTACACCTAATGATAAAGATGATTCAAACAATAATGATTCAGATAATACAGTAGATTCTGATGATAATGTTAAGGGGCCTGAAGATAATAATGATTCAAAACCTGCGACACCAGAAAAACCAGAAACTCCTGAATCTTCAGTAACTCCAGATAATAAACTCGATACTGATAGTGACACACTACCATCAACAGGTGTTAATACAAGCGCTGTATTTGCATTTTCTGGGTTATTCTTATTGGCTGGTTTTGTAATGATAAAACGTAATAGAATCTTTAGTAAATAATAAATTATTTGAAACAACATGGCACAATCACCGTGTTGTTTTTTTATATAAACGAGTTAATTAAAAAACATGTTTGTGTAGATTGGTACAAGAAATTTGGGTTCAATGTCTATCTATAAATTTATCTATTGAACAATGACAAAAACACAGTCTTCAACTAAATCCGTATGTTAAATCTAAGGAGACAGAAACAGACTCAAAGTTCGTAATGGTGTATACTATTATTAATAGATAGTAAGGAGAAGAGACATGATATTTAAAGAGACGCGATTGAAGGAGTTAAAAGAAAGTTATACTAAAACGTATCTTAAAACTGTAAGTGCATTTTCAAATTATACTAACGGTGAAATCTTTTTTGGTGTGAAGAATGATGGTAGTGTTATTGGTGTTGAAAATATTGAGAACTTAAAATTACAAATTGAGAACGCAATTGCAGATAATATCAAACCTCAACCTTCCTATTATATAGAAGAACTTGAAGTTAATAGTCTTAATTTAATCAGGTTAGTTATATTGAAAGGTGATAATGGACCTTATTTTTATAATCATAAAGCGTATAGAAGATTCGATACATCTACTGTAGCTGTAGATAATGAAGAATTACGCCGATTGATAATGGATAGTGAAGGAAGGACTTTCGAAAGTTTGTTAGGTGATCAAGAACTGAATAAAGATTGCTTCGACGTTCTTAAAAATGTGTTTAACGATGTAAGAGGTTCAGATATAAGTATTAGTAATGATTTCTTAACTACATTGAGATTAATTAACGACAAAAATCAGTATACTCGAGCTGCTGAAATCGTTTCTGACAAACCTAAACACAGTTATTCTAGTTTAGATATTGTACGGTTTGGCGAAACTATGTCTATATTCTTAGAACGAAAAACTATAGAGTATCAGTCAATATTAACTCAGTATCAAGAAGGGTTGAAAATGTTTGACAAATGGTATGGTGATTATGAGGAAGTTGTAGGCTTTTATCGAGTTACCCGGACTTCCATACCTAGGGAATCTTTCCGAGAAGCATTAGCAAATGCCCTAGTTCATCAGGACTTTGCAATAAACGCTTCTATTAGGATTTCTATGTTTGAAGATCGTATCGAAATTGTTTCTCCTGGTGGTCTACCTTTCGGAATTTCAGAAGATAACTACCTAAACGGTGAAATGTCAGTACCAAGAAATTCTATTATCGCTGATTTGTTTTTAAGAATTAAAATAATAGAAAAATTTGGAACTGGTATAAATCGTATTAAGTCTGGTTATTATAATTTCGGAGAAAAACCTGAGTTTAAGGTTGATAGTAATATGTTAAAAATAGTATTACCTAAACTTACATATGGTAAGCAACTCCATAATAGCGAAATTAAGTTAGAGGATATCAATTTAGATTCTAGCGATTTAGAAATTATCAATACTATTTATTCTAATAATACTATAACGGTTAGGGAATTATCCAATGTAGTTAATATAAACGAATCTGCTGTTAAACGTAAAATTAATGAATTAGAAAAAATGGGGATCTTAGAGAAAGTTGGTTCTCCACGCAAAAGAAGTTATATAGTTCATAATGTGGTAAAAAGAGCAACGGAACCAAAGTGAATCAAATTGATTCAAACCTACCGAAACTGACTAAAAAGTGAACCAAACTGGCTCAAAAGTGAACCAAAGTGACCCAATAGTGAACCAAACTGGCTCAAAAGTTAACCAAAGTGACCCAAAAGTGACCCAAACTGGTTCAAAAGTGAACCAAACTGAACCAAAGTGACCCAAAAGTGAACCAAACTGACCCAAAAGTGAACCAAACTGAACCAAAATGACCCAAAAGTGAACCAAACTGAATCAAACTGAAGCAAAGTGAAGCAAACTGAAATTCAGTGTTTCAATGTTGTCTCTAAGTTTCTCGAAATATTTCAAGAACCTCTTTTAAGAATTGCTAGGCCAGAATGAATTAATAGTATATTTTTAAGAATAGCTATAATATTAGAATTACCTCATTCTATGTGATGTTTCCTAATAATGTTTATGTAATAGTCTTATGATAGGAAACTAATAGTTTGAATGCGTTGGATGGTCACTAGTCATGGATTACTTTTCAGTCCGTGTTAAAATCATTTCAAGAGGTGGGACTATGAAATTATCAATATTAGATTTTGTAACGATTTATGAGGGTGTGAGTGATGTTGATAGCATGAATAACATGTTAGAAACAGTTAAAGTAGCGGATGAACTTGGGTATCATCGTTATTGGTTTACGGAACATCATTCCATGAGTAGTTTATTAAGTACTGCACCTGACTTAATGATTGCAGCTGCAATTGCTGTATCTAAACGTATACGACTAGGGGCAGGGGGTATCATGCTTCCTAATCATGCTGCATTAAAAGTTGCAGAAAATTTCAGATTGCTCAGTATCATGGCACCTGATCGTATCGATTTAGGAATTGGAAGGGCACCGGGTACAAACCAACAAGCTGCTTTTGCATTGAGTCGTTTACCTGAAGTTGCAATGCGCAATAACTTCAATCAACAACTGGAAGACTTGTTGGGTTTTCTGAACAGTGATACCAGTGATGATATACCCTTTTCAAGCATTCAAATGCCCGGATTTGATATGCATAATCCAGAAGTGATGATGCTGGGTTCCAGTAAGGGTGGAGTTGAGTTTGCTTTAGAGCATAACTTACCATTTGTCTTTGCAGGACATATTAATCCAGCACTGATGGAAGAGGTACTTCTAGATTACAATCAACGTAAACAGGGCTTGTTAGACAGTGTAGCAGCCATTGGTGTCGTGTGTGCTAAGGATGATGAAACAGCAGCACTGCTTGCTGAACCTTACATTCACATGTGGGTGAAGCGTATGAGTGGTGATCCAAGCTTTAAGCGACACAGTGTTGAGGAAGTTAAAGATTATGTTTATAGTGATTATGAAATGATGGTCCGTGAAGCGGTTCTTGATAAACTCTATATAGGAAGTGTTGAAACTTTAAAGGTTAAGTTTGAAGCTTTATTAAATAATACCAAAGCAAGTGAAATCATGATGGTAGACTGTTACCCTAATCATGAAGCTAAAATGAAAGGGTATCGACTACTCGCAGAACTTCTAGAACCAATCCAGTAATTAAAGTGTACCCTATGTTAAGGACACTAAAAAATCACTGAGTCATCCAAATTGGATGGCTCAGTGATTTTGTAATGGCACAAGCTGACAGCTAGAAACTGTCTGTACGAATAGTTGTAAGATATTGATGATACTCATATGGGGTCATTCTATTCATTGTCTAATGTGGTCTATGGTAGTTATAATTAGGAAATATAATCATCAATTTCTGTTTCTAAATCATTAAATAAATTACATACTTTCAAATGTAGTTCATCTTTTGTGTATCCAAAGAATGATTCTTGAGGATCTTTATACCAACAGTTACCTCTTCTAGCATTGATTGTTTAATGACATTCACCTTCAGAAGTTGTTGAAAACTAAAAATTGTATAGAGCCTTCCTTGATCAAAATGAATGCAATTATCTATAACAATTTCCTGTCCATAATCTTTAATAATAATTTCTCTTTATATAAT
>DEPV01000133.1 GCA_002358955.1 Erysipelothrix sp. UBA3383
CCATCAATAAGTGCATTCACTTGTCCTGTTTCAGGATCAATCAATACCATTGTAGAGGGCACACTAGGAATGTTTTTCTCAATATTGTGTGGATATACAGAAACTATTTTAACACCCAGTGCATCAGCATCTGCTGCATACCCTGGCATGTATAAACTTTGTCCCTCTTGATTGGGAACATCAATATTAACGCGCAGAGGAATGTTAGATCCCCCTTTTGAATAAATCGCTAATGCGTCTTTATTCGCTTGTATCGCATCTGACATGGTATAAACTTCTTGGATTAAATCTTTATTAATAATTGAAATATTCATGCTTAAGCTCCTTTACGTGATGACATAATCATTTGGTATGCACTGAATAATACAACTGCTACTACAACCCACTGTAACATTGCAACATCCAAACTCTTAACAACAAATACCGCAATAAGAACACCCAGTGATCCAAAAATCGCTGCTGATAGTGTAATCTTACGTGAGTATCCACCTAACTTAATGAATTGCATAGATCCTACTGGTACTGAGAAAGTACATGCTCCCATCATGATTGGGAATGCAACTAATGGACTGAGTCCTAAAGCATATACTGTAGCTGATGTTAAAGCGTATGATCCAATACCAATGTTATTAACAGCACCGTATACAAATGATAAAGCTCCCAGTAAGAATAGTTTCATACCTGTTAGACTTGTTGCATCTCCCCCTGTAGGATAGATTCCAACCTTACCTGCTAGGATTAATCCCGCCGCTACAAGTAGTCCTGCTGCAACAAATTTCTTAATCACATTAACTGGTAATTTAACAACATAACGTGGTGATACGTATGCTCCTACAACTTGTGCAACAATTGGAATTAACAGTGTTTTTAAATCAACATCGATTGATGAGATATAAGCCAGTGCCATAACAGCAACTGGAATAACACACTGTGTATTTAAAGTTCCTGGTAGATTTTCATCACTCACCCATTTTAGTTTAGGATAAGCCGCTGCTGAAATAGCAAAGTCAGAAATTCCAAATGTTGATAACATAAAGATAAAGAAATGTGCAATTGCCATCGCAATTGGATTCCCTGGTTCTTTAATCATTTCATCTTTATTTTTTATTAAGTCGCGTACAAAAGTTGCCGCATAAAACCCGTTAACAAGTACAATAAGTACCAATAGTATTTGTAAAATATTCATTATTTTTCTCCCTGTGTATTAAAAATTGCTCGTAGTCCTGCAAAATCTGGTCCATATTTCTCAATGGCTTCTTTATTAAAATCTTTCAGTAATCTTAAACAATAAGCATCGTGCTTTACATATTCTGATGCAAACCAGATCATACTTTTATTTTCTGTGTTTATAGCTGTTGTTTGTCGTTTATTCGGTATGTTTGCATAAAGTACTTCTTTATTATCCACAACACACATTAACCAACGTGCCTGATTCTCAAGAATAAGTCGTTCTTCAAATCCGTGCGTAAAGACATTTTGTAAGTCTTTCGCATAGCTTTGATCCTCATCATAAAGAATCGTAACAACATCTAAATTGTTTTCCTCTTTATTTCTTAGTGCCTTAATTATGGACTCATTCAATTCCGGTGACCATATTTGTATTAGAATTTCCTCTTGCGCGCTATCTATCATGGTCTGCAGTTTCAATAAGATACGCTCGTAGTTTTCTAAATGCCAAATTTGATCATCTTCTTGAGTTTGCGATAATTTATCAGTCTGTGCTCTTAATATCTTTAGATTTGCCGTAATATCAGTAAGTGCCATCTGCTCTATTTTACTAGCAGGTTCTGCCTTATAAATATTATTCTTTCCATTGTGTGAACACACCAATACCCCTTTACTTACCAATGTCTCCAAGATTACATATACCTTACTCCGTGCAACTCCGCTTAATTTACTGACTTCATAGCCATTAGCCGCTCCACTTTTCAACAATGTGATGTATACCTTAGCCTCATTGTCACTAAAACCCAATTGATTTAAAACCTGAACAAGTTCATCCATAAGTCCCTCCACGGTATTAGTTACCGTCTGTAACTACTATAAGCAATAATTAACACATTGACACAAAGATTGTGAAGAAAAACACTACTTTTTAAGATTTAGATTAAATATTTGATAAATATTCTACTCACTTGATAACTATGTTTATTATTTCACTAAGTTATTAGCTAAATTAATCTAGTTCCAAGAACTTCAATACTATTTATTACGATCAACACCCTTAACAATTACAAATAATAATAGTATGACATCCTTATTTTCTAAACGAACGAAAAAAAAACTCCCCGAAGGGAGTTTTAATAAACGAAAATATAATATTAACGTTTTGAGAACTGAGGTGCACGACGTGCTCCGCGTAGTCCTGGTTTCATACGTTCTTTTTGACGTGGGTCACGTGTTAAGAATCCATCAGCTTTTAGAGCTGGACGGTAGTCTGCAGATGCTTCTAATAAAGCACGTGAGATTCCGTGACGGATTGCTCCCGCTTGACCTGTTAATCCACCACCAAATACGTTAACTTTAACGTCGAATGTATCAACTGTTGAAGTTGTTTCAAATGGTGAACGTACTGTCATACGTAATAATTCTGAAGGTAAGTACTCTTCAATTGATTTGTGATTAATTGTAATCACTCCAGTTCCAGGAGTTAAGTATACTCGAGCAACTGATGTCTTACGACGTCCTGTACCAAGATATGTTACAGTATTAGCTTTTTTTGTTGTCATAATATATATCTCCTATCCCTTAATTTCTAATGCAACTGGTTGTTGTGCTGCATGTGGGTGTGAATCCCCTGTGTATACAAACACGTGTTTACGTTGTTTGTCACCTAAACGTGTATGAGGTAACATTCCGTGAATCGCTTTTTCAACCCATTCAACAGTATATTTATCCTTCATAACTTTGATTGAACGCTTACGCATTCCACCTGGGTATGATGAGTGATTGTAGTAGAATTTCTTGAATTCTTGATCACCTGAGTAAACGATCTTGTCAGCATTAATTACGACAACATAGTCTCCTCCATCAACGTTTGGTGTATATGTAACTTTGTGTTTTCCACGTAATACATGGGCTACGGCTGAAGCTAAACGACCTAAAGTCATGTCAGTTCCATCCACGATATGCCATTGACGAACTACGTCCGCTGGCTTTGTCATTGTTGTTTGACGCATATTTATATCCTCTTTCCAAAAGTAGTCTTCCGGGGCTACTATTTGGCATTAAGTGCCATGTATTATTATAAGGCCATCCACTACTGAAAGTCAAGGAATATAAACAGTACAAAAAGACTTTTTAAGCCTCTTGATGCTCCTTACGAATTAATTCAGTAACATCTGTAAAAACCTTTAAATCAAGGTCGAAAAGCTCATAGTACCCTTTAAAGATTAACTTTAAAGTTTCACGATCATCAAGCTCCAAGCGGTATACTTTTCCATCTTGTAACACTTCTAAAACCAATACTCCATTCTCTGTAATTTTATACTGCATGTAGGATGCAATATCAGTACGAGACAGAACAAAAAAGTTGTAGTTACCAATGGTAAATTCTTCCCATACCAAATCAATCAATTCATTAATGGTTTGCATATCCACTGGATGATTCTCCAGTGGATTGTATTGCATTATAATTTCAAACATAGTTTTTCTCCTTTAGTCGTTAAATACATATTGAGCAGTCAGTGTACCTTTTAGATCATGAGGAATTCCTGAATATACAACTTCCCCGCCTAAGTGTCCTGCACCAGGTCCCATATCAATAATATAGTCTGCCATCTTTATTACATCAAGGTTATGTTCTATAACAAGAACTGTATTTCCTTTGTCCACCAGACGGTTGAGTACGTTCATCAATACACGTATATCCTCGAAATGCAATCCAGTAGTAGGTTCGTCAAGGATGTAGAAAGTCTTTCCTGTATCTTTCTTGGAAAGCTCGGTAGCAAGCTTCACACGCTG
>DEPV01000019.1 GCA_002358955.1 Erysipelothrix sp. UBA3383
CCGCCATATTACCCCTCCTATTAAATTAAAAAATAGGTGATGAATTATCATCACCTTAAGAAACAAACTATGGATTGACTAACGTTGAACGTGTATCAACACCATTTTCAAGTTCAATAACAATTGCAGATTTAACCGCATTATGCAGCTCATCAATTGTTACAGTACCTGTAACTGTTTTAAAATCTTTAGTTGCTTGAATTGCATCATTAACTTTAATTGGATCGGCTTCCCCTGCACGAACCAGTGCATCCAGCATTAAGTTTGTTGCATCAAATGCCAACGCTGCAAACGCGTTTGGTGATTCGTTGTACTCTGCTTCATAAGCTTTAACAAATGCATCATGTTCTGCTGATTCTAAAGTTTTTGAGTAGTGATTTGTGTAGTATACATCATTTAGGTTTTCAGCCCCTGCTAAGTTTAAGAGTTCTGGTGATTCAAAACCATCCACCCCTAATACTGGAACCGTAATTCCTAGTTCACGAGCTTGTTTAATAATTAAACCAACTTCATCATAGTATCCTGGAATAAAGATTGCTTCCATATCTTTAAGCCCTCTGATAGAAGTTAGAACTGTGTTGAAGTCTGTTTCTCCACTCACGTAGAATGAAGTATCAATAACAGTACCACCATTTGTTTCAAATTGGTCTGTAAAGTAATCTGTTAATCCTTTTGCATAGTCTGAAGAACTATCTGCAAGAATTGCTACTTTTGTAAACCCTAGATTATCACTTGCAAAGTTTGCCATAGTAACACCTTGGAATGAATCTGAGAAACAAACACGGTAACCAAATGGTTTTCCTGTTTTTCCATCATTAGTAACATCATCTGCAGTAGCAGAAGGACTGATTGTAGGAACTTTATGTTCTCCTGATGCCTTAACTGCAGAAACAGATGTTCCTGTTAGTGTTGATCCAACAATACCAAATACATTATCTTCAGTTGCCATCACCGTTTGAACTCGGTAACTCTCACCTTCATCCGATTGTGCATCGTATTCCTTGATTGTTACTTCTTCTCCATTAAACCCACCATTTTCATTAAATAATTTAACTGCAAGACGAGCCCCCTTACTTTCGACTTTCCCGTAACTTGCACCTCCACCAGAGAGGTCAAAATTGAATCCAATAATCAGTTCGTTATTGCCTCCATCATTATTACTACAAGCTGTGACACTTGCCAAAACTAAAAACACGGCTAATAATTTCACTATTTTTTTCATGTGATCTCTCCTTTACCTACTACCATTATAATCAATATGTAAACTTTTACAACTAAATATGAAAGTTTTCTGAAATATCTTTTTTGAAATGTAAAAAAGAAGTGATTTTACATCATTTTTATTTACAATCTTTTAAATTTACACTTTTTAGCCACTCTAATGACCCTTTCGATCATGTTGTTTAAAAGGTGTTAAATGTAAGAATTTACATTTGCACGAAAAAAAACGTAGGCTATATGACTTTACCTACGTTTTTAATGATTATATTTGTTTGTCCGTTTTCCATTTCTTCAACTTCAAACAGATCGGCTAGATTCACACCACTGATCGGAATTGATATCTCAATACCAGCCTCTGTGGATATCTTATGTTTTAATACAGCTTGTCCACGTTTTAAATCTTTGAGTTGTAAAGATTCAATCGCGTAGTTTTCTTCCAGAGTTTGATTGATGCGTTCTGTCTCAACTTGATCAAGATCTGTATAGACTGCATGAACCAGATCCAAGGGTCTTATTTCTTCAAGTACTACCATATTATCACTGATCACTTGTTTGGCCTTCATAACATTTAAGTTGGGATCTTCATGACGCGTTAGTGCAAGTCCTCGAATCAAACCATCCAGGATGTTAAAGGTACGTTTGGTATTAGCATGAATCTGACAATCTACAGTATCTGATACCATCTCTTCATCATCAGTACTGGCTTTAATTAAAGTTTCACCAGTAATCAAGTCGATGATAAATCCTGTCTTCACACTACCCATGGTTGGTGATATTACTACCGACTCATGTCTTAAGGTATGATCAACATTCATACCAGAGCTTAAGCTTCCCACATAAGCAGGACGACTTTTCATCTCAAGACATACAAAGAGGGATGTTTCACCATGGTCTACTTGAGCAAAGATCATCGATGATGCTTTGATATCCTCACCCAGTAAAACATGATTATACCACTTCTTAGCATAGTCTTTAGTGACTTCCATAAAATTATATTGTGTATTTAATATGGATCGAAAGGGTGAAGTTTCATTTAACACCGCTTCAAACACCGTTGATGCATTCAGAAAACTTTTTGTAATCTTTTCGATTAATGTTGTTGTATCCGCATATGTATTTAAATTCATTTGATGTTCAGAGTAAGCAACACGTTGTTGCTCCAAATCCAAACTGTGAATCACTACTTTAGTAACATCCATATTCAATACCTCCAATGTCTAGCATTAGTATATCAAAATATGAAGACTGTGCTTATTGAGTTTTTACGCCATCATTTTTTGTGATGAAGTTTAATGATCCATTTAAAACGATTCCAAAGATTGCTGCAAGACTCATTCCTGATAAAGTAATGGTTCCCATTGTAATACTTGCTCCACCCAGTCCTACTACTAACATGGTTGATACAATAACAAGGTTTTTCATATCTCCTAAATCAGTTCTGTCTTTGATCAGTACTTTAATACCATTTGCTGCAATTAATCCATAAAGAATGATGGTCATTCCACCAATTACTGCCCATGGAATACTTGCAATCAATGCTTGTACATAACCTAAGAATCCAAGACCAATCGCAATGATTGCCGCTAGTCCTATAACCCATACAGATCCTACACCGGTCATTGCAATAACACCTGTGTTTTCACCATATGTCGTGTTTGCAGGTCCACCAAGACATGCAGATACTAATGTTGCAATTCCATCACCCATAATTGTACGGTGCATTCCTGGCTCTTTAAAGAAGTCTTCACCAGTGATTTCACCCAATACTAAGTGGTCACCAATGTGTTCTGCAATGGTTACAAGTGCAAGTGGTGCAAATACTACAACTGCACTGAAGTCTAATTTGTAAGTTCCAATGAATGTGAAGTTAGGAATTTGGAAGAAGCTGTATCCTGTAAATACAGTACTCATGTCAATCAGTCCTAAGAATACTGCACTGATGTATCCAACTGTAATGGCTACTAAGAAAGGAATGATTTGGAAGAATCCTTTAGCTTTTAAAGATACTAGAACAACACTTGCAAATGTAATGAATGCTACTAATGGCACTTTCCATGCTGCCCCTTGTACACCTAAGTACTTCCCTTGATCAAGCAGCACTTGAATTCCGCTTAATCCTGTTTCTGTTACTGCTGTTGGTGCTAGTGATAGACCGATGATAATAATCATTGGCCCTACTACAACTGGTGGTAACATTTTCTTTAACCACTCAGACCCTGTAAAACGAATGATTGTTGCAATAATCGCATAGATAATACCAACTGCAATAAGTCCTACAAATGATGACTCAGGACCTCCAGTTTGTGCACTGACTGTTGCAATGGTTCCAATATAAGCAAAACTTGAACCTAAGTATACCGGTGCTTTTGCTTTTGTAAATGCAATATAAATTAAAGTTCCAATACCACTTGCTACAAGTGCCACCCCAATATCCAAGCCTGTTAGAATTGGTACTAAAACTGTTGCCCCAAACATTGCAAATACGTGTTGGAAACTAAGAATTAACCATGTGCTCTTCTTTGCTGGTTTTTCTTGAATCCCTACTGTTAATTGATTTTCCATCATTAACCCTCCTCTATTTTATGTATGGCCATAAGAAAAGACACCCATAAGGTGTCTTTAAGTTAAGGATGTCCCATCAAAAAGCGCATATTACGCGTGATGTTGTGCCTTGCTAAGCTCTCTGACTTAACTTAAAGACCGATACTAAAAACGATTATAGCATATGTTTTTCTAAAAAGGAATACATCCCCATGAAACTCCTAAAGCATCAGCATGACGATACGCCTGTTTTTGTAAGGAAGTCGTGAATTCCATCTGTGAAATCACATCCAAATCATCGGTTCCATAGATTCTTAGTAAGGGATGACCCTTGTGGAAGTTTCTAGTAAGGATCTCAAATTGACCGCGAAATTTCAGGATTTTACTTTCAGGACTTAATATTAGTTCCAAGGATTCATCCAACAACCAGGTTCGACACAGAAAATACTCAAAGTCATAATCACTAAAATAGGTCTTAAAAAAGTGTCGCGCTTCATCCAGTGATGACATCACTTTCTTAGGATCAAGGTCTGCTCCTTGAACAATATGAATGTTTATATAATATTGACCTTCTGGAAATCGTTGCTTTAAATTTGTACTTAATGGCATGTAATCATAGTCTGATCGTTCAATAAGCGCATGGTCCATCATAAATATTTGAAACCTTAATACCCCAATATCAAAGAATTTTGCTTCAAATACATCTTTTAACCAAAATAAATCCCATTCACTTAAGCCTTTGATGCCATGTTGTTTTTCATAACGATCCAGACGAAATTGAACATCCCGAATGCTGTCCTTATAATAAGAAAGCGGAATGCCCCTTTTTTGATATCGCTGTTTCATTTGACTTAGATGTTCATCCAATTCCTTTAATCTTTGTTCCATAAGCCACCTCCCTAACAATATAACATATCCACAATATTTTGGAATAAGGCTTGAAATCAAGGCTTCCTATGCTATAATTAACATATGAACAGACACTCATATGTCTGCAAAGGAGAATATTATGGGAAACAAAAAACACGATGATCACGATCACAATCACGATAGTAATCATGAACACTCACACGGCAAGATGCCAGTAGTATTATTCTTTATCGGTCTTGCAACCTACATTGCTGCAAAATTTGTAGACAATGAGACTGCAAAAATGGTCTTATACCTGACAACCATCATCAGTTCAGGGTATCACATTATGACCTCAGGCTTACTCAATTCAATTACCAATACAATTGAAAAGGAAAAGTTCTCTCCAAACATTCACTTGTTGATGTCACTGGCTGTAGTAGGAGCAAGTATTATTGGGGAATACGCTGAAGGGGCATTACTGATTGTTATCTTTGCAGGGGCTCACTTCCTTGAAGATTATGCTGAAGGACAATCTCGTAAAGAAATTACCAACTTACTGAACATGAACCCAACAGAAGCACGCCTTTTAGGTCCTGATGGTCAAACATCCATGGTCAGTGTGGAAACACTGAAAGTCGGAGATGTTCTTTCCGTATTAAATGGGGACCAGATTCCTACTGATGGGATCATTCTTAGTGGACAGGCTTCCATTGATGAAGCATCCATTAGTGGAGAAAGTATTCCTCGTGAAAAATCTGCAGGTGATGAAGTCTTTGGATCAACCATTAATGCTGCAGGTTCATTCACCATGGAAGTGACTAAAGATCCATCCGATACCCTCTTTGCTAAAATTTTAGAAATGGTTAATAACTCTCAAACCAACTTAACCAAATCCGCAACACGCATACAGAAATTTGAACCGATTTATGTATCCATTGTTTTAGTAGCAGTAACAGTATTCATTCTTGCAATGCCATTACTATTTAACTGGACTTGGTATGATGCATTTTATCGCGGTATGGTTTATCTTACTGTAGCTTCACCTTGTGCTCTTGCTGCTAGTGCCATTCCTGCTACCTTATCTGCAATCTCAAACTTAGCACGTAATGGGATTCTCTTTAAAGGAGGATCATTCATTTCCTTACTTGCTGATGTTCAAGCCGTTGCATTTGATAAAACAGGGACACTAACAGAGGGAACACCTAAAGTTGTTGATGCATACTTTAGTGATAGTATTGTAGAACAAGAGGTTGTTGATGTTTTAGTTGCTATGGAAAAAACAGCCAACCACCCACTTGCCAATGCATTATTAAAACACTTTGAAGCCAACGAAGTACTAGATTTAGAAGTTGAAAACATCATTGGACAGGGACTTAATGCTCAATACAATGATAAACACTACCGCATTGGAGCACCTACTCAATTTAATGATGTACCCGATTTCTTTAAAGATTTACTCCATAAATATCAAAACCAAGGTAATACCGTTGTATTCATGAGTGTTGATGATGAGATTATAGGTGCTGTTGCAATGATGGATATGCCTCATTCAAGTGCTAAATCAGTGATTGATTACTTAAAATCAGTCAACATCCACACTATCATGATCACAGGAGATGCTGCTCAAACCGGACAAGCCATTGGTAACATGCTGGGTATTGATGAAGTGATTGGTGATGTTAAACCTGAGAATAAAGCTGAAATTGTAAAACAACTTCAAAGTAAATATGGTTTAGTTGCAATGATGGGTGATGGTGTTAATGATGCTCCTGCCCTTGTACAAGCCGATGTTGGTATGGCAATGGGTGATGGAACGGATGTTGCCATTGATGTTGCAGATGCTGTCATTATGAAAAATGATTTACGACAAGTTGCTTATGCTCACAAGAT
This sequence comes from Erysipelothrix sp. UBA3383, assembly GCA_002358955.1. GTDB lineage: Bacteria > Bacillota_I > Bacilli_A > Erysipelotrichales > Erysipelotrichaceae > Erysipelothrix. The sequence goes on from DEPV01000019.1 coordinate 6,505, forward strand.
TGCACAATACTTAGAAAAAGTAGTACTGCAAAACGTTGTCTTCTCCATGTTGGTTGTATTTACACTTATTGTATTGAACACATTCAATATGATGAACCTACCACTTGGTATCTTAGTTCATGAAGGTAGTACCATTGTCGTCATTTTAAACGGTTTAAGACTTCTGTCACAACGTACAAAATAGTTACAAAGATAATATCAATACCGTATCACAAAACTTTCACAGTGATGCGGTATTTTTTTTCATTTAACACGCCCGGATACGTGGTATCACATCTTCATAAATGATATAATAAAGAAGTAACATTCTGACTTGTCTGTAAACCTTCAAGTCGTTATACATGTTTTGAGAGGAGAACATTGTGCACATTTTATTAGATAAATTCAAAGAGGTTTCGTTTTCTGTATTACCAATATCACTACTTGTAGTAGTGTTATCATTTCTATTGGTACCATTAGAATCTGATGTCTTTGCCCGATTCATTATCGGAAGCGTATTCGTTATTATAGGTTTGGGGATTTTCCTCTTCGGAGCTGAACTTGGTGTTGGACCCATTGGTAATCTTATGGGTAAGGACATTGCCAAAAGTAACTCCACACCTTATGTTGCAATTCTAGGATTCATTCTAGGGTTTCTAATCACAATTGCAGAACCTGATCTGCAAATTCTAGCCAATGAGATTGCTAGTGCATCAGGAGGTATCATTACCAGTGGTATGATCATTATATTCGTATCGATTGGTGTTGGTATTATGGTTGCTGTGGGTCTATTAAGAATTCTATTTGGAAAACCACTCAATCGCGTCTTTACATTATTCTACTTATTCATTCTTATCCTTGGTGTTACAGTATCGGAAGAATTCCTAGCGATGTCTGTTGACTCATCAGGTGCTACTACCGGTGCTATGACAACACCCTTCATCCTTGCATTAGGATATGGGGTATCACAGCTCAAAGGTGGTAAGAATGCTGAAGAAGATAGCTTTGGAATGGTAGGTCTAGCATCTGCAGGTCCCATCTTCATGGTTATGCTTCTAAGTAAAGTATTGGGTGTTAACAGCATCCATGGTGAAGCTGAAGTCATTGCTCCACTAGAAGGTATTTTTAAACCTTTCTTACAAGGTATGATTCCTTTAATTAAGGATTCTTTCATTACCTTATTACCTTTAACTACAATTTTTGTTGCTTTCAACCATTTTAAATTTAAGTTGTCAAAGCAAAACACTCGTAGTATTATTATGGGTCTTATCTATACATTCCTTGGATTAACATTCTTCTTATTGGGTGTTAACACAGGATTTATGGAAGCGGGCCGTATTCTTGGTAATGGGATCGCATCTCGTGGTAATATATGGTTACTACCAGCAATTGGTTTCCTTTTAGGAACTGTGGTAGTTCTCGCTGAACCTGCTGTCTATGTTTTAACAGAACAAGTTGAAGATGTAACTTCAGGTCACATTAAAAAGAAAAATATTCTAGTAACATTATCCATTGGTATTGCACTTGCTGTTACCATGTCCATGTTACGTATTATCGTTCCAGGATTGAAATTATGGCACTTCCTGCTTCCAGGATTTGCAATCTCAGCACTGCTATCATACTATGTCCCTTCCATCTTTGTAGGGATTGCATATGACTCAGGTGGTGTTGCTTCAGGTCCTATGACCGCTACATTCATTCTAGCGTTTGCCCAAGGTGCTGCTGATGCAATACCAACTGCTAACGTACTGATCGATGGATTTGGTGTTATTGCAATGATTGCGATGATGCCTATTGTATCCATCCAAATATTGGGGTTATTATTTAAATTCCAGGAAAGAAGAAAGGTAAAACAAATATGAATCAAAAAGTTATGGTTGTATCAATTGTGGATAACCATTACGGATCAAAAATTATGAAACGCATTCAGAAAGAATGCGCAAGTGCCAGCTTTGTATTTTATGGTAAAGGTACAGTTTCCAACAGCATTATGAACATGCTGGGAATCTATGATCAAAAGAAAGAAATTTGTATTAATGTCATTGATAAAGAATCAGAAGATCTGGTTTACTCGACATTAGAAACAAAATTAAAAATTGAAAAAGCAGGTCATGGGGTCTTATTTACGATTCCACTGCGAGGCATTAATGATAAGGAGGAACACATGAGTTCAAAAGAAGTAATATTTGTAGTCGTTGATAACGGTAAATCTGAAGCTGTTGTTGAAAGTGCTAATCAAGCTGGGGCTCAAGGAGGTACCATCATTCATGCACGCGGAAACGCACCTGTTGATGCAAAGAAATTATTCAACATGGATATTGAACCTGAGCAAGAAGTTGTACTGATTGTTGCAGATAAGAGTAAAGGAACTACCATTACTGATGCAATTACAAAAGACCTTAAACTTGAGGAAGAAAATAACGGACATCTCTTTGTACTTGATGTAACACGTACTGCAGGATTCCACAAAGGACACGTACAATAAAAACAAAGGACTGTGATTCAATCACAGTCCTTTTTCATAGTCTCCACCTGGAACATTGTAGTACTCTTCCAGTGTTAAACCACTCTCATATACTTTAAGGGCATCAGTGCCCAGATAACGCAAGTGCCACGCTTCATAATTGTATCCTGTAATACTTTCCTTACCTTTGGGATACCTTACAATAAAACCAAAACGTGCAGCATGCTTTGCAATATACTCAATTTCTTTTGCACTTACTACGGGATCAATATTGCCGATAAGTTG
>DEPV01000057.1 GCA_002358955.1 Erysipelothrix sp. UBA3383
AAGAGATTTGTTAAATATGCTTTAGTACTTATTGCTTCAGCCCTAGTATTAGTGGGTTGTGGTAGCAAAGGTGGCGGAGGTGTAGTGATACAGTAACAATCGACTACTGGAACTTCCCTAACTTTGTTAATGATAGTGAGTTTACAACATCAGAAGATTATGATGAAGCTTTAATCAAGGCGTTTGAGGACAAGAACCCTGGCATTAAAGTTAAATATCAAAAATTAGACTTTACAGATGGACCAGCTAAGATTGAAACAGCGATCCAAAGTGAGACCAACCCTGATGTTATCTATGATGCACCAGGACGTATCATCGACTGGGCAAGTAAAGGTTACTTAGTACCATTTGATGAAGTCGATACTTCAAAACTTCAAGCACCAGGTGTTTCAGCAAGTTCATACGATGGCAAACTATACTTATACCCACAAGGTCTAGCACCATTCCTAATGGCTGTTAACACTAAAGTTACAGACGCATTAGGTGTTACAGACTTACTACCACTGGATAGTGCAGACCGTAACTGGACAGTAGATGAGTTTGAAACATTCCTAAGAGCTGTAAAAGATGCTGAAGGGGATATCATTCCAACAGTTCTATTTACTAAATCAGCAGCAGGTGACCAAGGTCCACGTGCATTTGTATCTAACCTATATGGATCATGGATTACAAACGATGCTGTAACAGAATATACAATCAACAATGCAGAAGGTGTTAAAGCACTTGAGTGGATTGCAGAAGCAACTAAAGAAGGACTACTAGGAAGTGGTATTTCTCTAGAAGCAGCTGACTCAACAGAGTACTTCCGTTCAGGAAAATCAGCACTTACAATTCTTGCATCACCAGGACTTCTAACAGGATGGGCAGGCGATGACATCGATGCTAAATTTGTACCGTATCCAAATGATACAAAATCTCCACAATACGAATACCTAGTTGCAGGACCTGCAGTCTTTGATAACAAAGATGAAGCAAAAGCAGAAGCAGCGAAGAAATTTGTAGACTTCATGATTAATGATGAAGAGTGGGGACAAAGAACACTATTAGCTTCAGGTAACTTCTCAGCGAAGAATGGTGAAACAGGTCTATATGACAACGAAGAGTTCAAATTTGCAGAAACTCTAACACCACAATTTGGAGCATACTACAATACAATTCCAGGATATGCGAAAATGCGTCCAACATGGTTCCCAATGTTACAATCAGTAATGGGTGGCGAAGTTGATCCTAAGACAGCAGTTGATGAGTTTGTAGAAAACGCGAATAAAACAATTACAGAATAATAGATAGTATCTAAAGTAGGAGATAGGAATAACCTTCTATCTCCTGCTTTTTTATTGAAAGGGGTAGACATATGGTTTCATATTTTAAGAAAAAGAAGATTGATATAAGTGGTTACTTATTCTTGATTCCGGCAATGGGATTCTTCTTGGCATTTGTATTATATCCAATGATCAATGGAGTGTATCTATCATTCTTTAAAACAAAGGGTCGTGGCGAAATCTTTGTAGGCTTGGATAACTACATCAATCTTTTAAGCAATAAGGTATTTATTAAATCGATGCGTAATACTGCAGTGATTACACTATTGGCAGTACCGATTGTAATTGCTCTGGCATTATTTATCTCAATTCTAATCTATAACAAGAGTTCAAAAGTAAGATCATTCTTTAGAGGGATCTTCTACTTACCAGCAATCTCTTCAGTTGTATCCATTACCGTTGTTTGGTTATGGATCTATAACCCTGACTTTGGAATCTTAAACTATATTCTAAAATCAGCAGGGGCAATTGGTGAGAATGTGCAGTGGTTAGGAAATGCACAAACGTCCATTTATGCTATCATTGCAGTTTTAATTACCACAAGTTTAGGACAACCCATCATTCTTTATGTAGCAGCGCTGGGTAATGTTCCTGAAGAGTTAATGGAAGCAGCTCGTATTGATGGTGCTAATAACTGGACTGTATTTACTAAAATTATTTGGCCACAAATTAAGCCAACAACACTGTATATTGTGGTTACTACCACCATTAACAGTTTCCAAATTTTCTCACTGATCCAGCTGATGACAGCAGGGGGACCAAACTATGCGACCTCCACAGTAATGTACCTTGTGTATGAGCAAGCGATTATTCTACAAGAATATGGAGCAGCTTCAGCAATGGGTGTTATCTTAGCTGTAATTATTGGATTGGTATCAACATTACAATTTAAAGCACTCGCAGATGATGTGAGTTATTAGAAAGGGTATCGTATGAAATTTAAAAAATTCGGAATCTTTAATATCGTATCAATGACCTTTCTAGTAGGTCTTACAATCTTCTTTATTTTCCCATTCTACTGGATTGCTACTGGAGCATTTAAACTTCAAGATGTTGCAATTGCGATTCCACCAGAGTGGTTCCCACTAAGTCCAACCTTGGATAACTTTAAACTCCTACTGACACCACTTACCTTAAGATGGTTCTTCAACTCAGTGTTCATTGCTCTATCAACAACACTACTTGTTGCAATCAGTGCTTCTTTAGCTGGATACTCACTGGCTAAGAAAAAGTTTAAAGGTGCAGGATTCATATTTGCAATGTTTGTTGCAGCGATGGCACTTCCAAAACAAGTTATCTTGATTCCATTGCTCCGTTTGATTACCAAATTGAAATGGATGGATACTTATGCTGCATTGATTCTTCCAGCAGTTGGATGGCCATTTGGAGTATTCCTGATGAAACAGTTCTCTCATGCAGTTCCAACTGAGCTATTAGAATCAGCTGATATTGATGGGTGTGGTGAGATCAAAAAATTCTGGCATGTTGTATTACCGATTATACAACCTGGTATTGGTGCATTGGCAATATTCACCTTTATCTCAAGTTGGAATGATTACTTCTCACAACTTGTATTTACAAACTCTAAAGTTATGCAGACCTTACCACTGGGTGTTGCAACCCTAGCACAGTCTGCTGAGTTCTCATTAAACTATGGGCTCTTAATGGCAGGGGCGCTACTTGCTTCTCTACCAATGATTTTAGTGTTCTTGATGTTCCAGAGTTTCTTTACTCAGGGAGTTACAGTAGGGGCGGTGAAAGGATAGATGACAAAAGAAGCGATTTTCAAAGCCTTAAAGGGTGGTTTGGTTGTATCATGTCAGGCATTACCTCATGAGCCTTTATATAAAGAAGAAGGCGAAGTGATGGTACTGATGGCAAAGGCAGCCCTGGAATCAGGTGCTGTTGGAATTCGTGCCCAAGGCGTTAGGGATGTACAACAAATTCGTGAGTTTACTGATGTACCACTGATCGGTATCATCAAGAAAGACTACGAAGGATATGCTCAGTACATCACAACAACCATGGATGAAGTGGATGCATTAATGGCTACAGGTTGCGATATTATTGCACTTGATGCAACAGATCAAATAAGAGGCGATGGCTTAAGTCCATATGAATTTATTGAAGCCATTAAAAAGAAGTATCCTGAATCTGTGTTGATGGGTGATATCTCAACACTTGATGAAGGGATTAAAGCTGAAGCAGCTGGTATTGATTGTCTGGGTACAACGATGAGTGGGTATACTCCTTATTCCCCACAAAGCATTGATCCTGACTTTGATTTAATCATTGCACTAAAAGAACACGTCAAGGTGCCAATTATTGCTGAAGGGCGATTGAATACTCCAGAACTTGCCCATAAAGCACTGCAAGTTGGTGCAGATTGTGTTACAGTTGGAGGAGCGATAACGCGTCCTCAAGAAATAACAAAACGCTTTGTAGAAGCGATGAAACAAGGTTAGAAGGTGATCACATGACTTTAGAACAATTAATCATAGGGTGGTTTTATTACGGTATCATTTATATGGGTATCTCGATTTTGGCTACGGTCATGTTCAATAAGGTCACTAAACGATGGTATCTCTCACCATTAATCATCAATGCAATCGCAATCATTATCTTATTAGCAGGTGCACAGCTTGGCTTTATTCCTGAAAGCGAACAGGCCTTTGCCCTTTACTTTGTCTACATGCCAATTGTAGTTGCCAGTTTCACATTCAACGGTGTTAAAGAAATTGTGAAACTGATTAAACTCAAGATTGTAGAAAGTGATAAGTAGGATGATTTGCAATCGTTTTTCCTCCTTTTTAATAAAACTAATAATAAAGCAAAAAATGATAATACAGTAATCTTCCAAATTATTTGAAAGCAGCACCGTCCGGGGAGCTGCTTTTTTTTGAACTCATTTATTAATAAGAATTTGACATCTGTTTAATATTGCATGACGATAGAGATATCATGAAGTCATTTATGTTATTGAGATAAACTTACTTGCAATATGATGGATATACGATATAATTAATTCAATAGAACCTTTAACTGAGTCCAGAGAGACGAAGAAGGATGGTCTGCGGATCATAATCATGCATACATGAACCTCTTTTTCTCTGCGGAAAAGAGGTTTTTATTAAGCTTTTGAAAAC
>DEPV01000073.1 GCA_002358955.1 Erysipelothrix sp. UBA3383
TCCGATGAATTTAGGAATGGCAGGAGCTGCTTTAGCAACGGCTTTAGGACCGGTCTTTGGGGTCATGATCTTATTGCCGCATTTCTTCTTAAAACAAGGGAATTTAGTGTTTGAACGCATTCAACTTACTTATCAATTTATAAAGGAATTGATTCATTATGGGATGGCGGCTTTAGTTACCAATTTCTCAATTGGAATGATTTCACTGTTTTATAATTTTGCGATTGTTGCTTATGGATTTCATGAGATTGGATTATCGGCTTATCTGATTGTAGGATACATTAGTTTGATTGCTCTGCGAAGCTTCTTAGGGATTGCACAGGGGGTACAGCCTGTTATGAGTATTTATGAGAGTCAAGGGCAAGGGGAAGCCATACTCTCTTTAAATCGCTTTGTATGCATCTTTAATGCGGTCTTAGGGATAGTCTTGTCGGTATTGATTATAATCTTTGGAAAACCTCTTGCGGCTATCTTTACCAGTGATGGTGAATTGATGACTTATGCTGCAAAGATTGCAGGGATTTACTTCTTGAATTTAGTTTTTGCGGCCATTAATATTGTGATTGCAACCAATCTACAAGCACTGAACCAACAGAAGGAAGCATTGTTTTTATCACTTTTAAGAACAACCTTACCACTGATTGCTTTCTTATTGGTATTACCGGTAGTTCTTGGTAAAGAGGGGATATGGTGGGCCATGACGGGTACGGAAATCTTCAGTTTATACTTCAGCTTGAAGTTGTGGAAGCAGTACCGTCAAAAATTGACTTCAGTTTCACTTGATTTACACACATAAACGATTACAATTGTTTATGATGATGAAGGTCAAGGAGAAAACTATGAAAAAGAAAATATTAATGGCACTTTCCATCGTAATGGTGATTGCAGCAGGCATGTTATATACACAAGATAAAGAAAAAGCAGATACTGCCTTTTTACAAAGGTATGATCTGGATCAGATGAGTCGACAAGACTTGGTGAATTATTTGGACAGTTCAATTCCAAAGCCCATTGAATTAGGAGCGCAGATCAGTTCTAAGGAATTGCGCTTGCTAGCCAATGATGAAGAAGTGACACTGGATATGAGTGATGACTTGTTTTATTTATCCATTGCACCGTATCAATATGAAACACACCCTTGCTTTGATCATGTTTTAACAGGATGCCAGGCTGAGATGATTAATACAGAGTTTGATGTTAAGGTAGAAGATCATAAAGGGAATCTTGTTTATGAGGATACTGTTCGTACTGGTTTAAATGGATTTGCAGGGATTTGGTTGCCTCGTGATATATCCGGTACCATCAGTGTTTCCTACAATGGGAAACAAGCAGTTTCACCCATTGGTACAGGGTCCATGGATGGAACATGTTTGACTGACTTACAATTAATATAAAAAAAATCATCCGGGAGGATGATTTTATTTGTTTTTGGATGAGTTGTATACCTTACCACCGGTTGCTTGAATGCCATAAGCTTCAAAGAAGGTTTCCATGGTTACAAATTCATAACCTTGAGTGGATAGTTTTTCAATAGCACATTTGAAGCCATCTACGGTTGTTTGGTAGATGTCATGCATCAGGATGATTTTACCCGGTGCGGCGTCTTTCATGATGGCATTGCATACTGCCTCAGCATTGCGTGATTTCCAGTCTAAGGTATCAACGTTCCAGTTGACATAGACTTTGGGTTGGTTACTTAATAAAGTGTCGTTGAATGCACCATAAGGTGGACGTACCATGACCTCTTTAGTATAACCGGCATTACGGATTAAGTTTTCGGTATCATTAATTTCTTTACTTTGGGCATCCGCACTCAGCTCCGTTAGTTTTGGATGTGAGTAGGAGTGTGATGCGAGTTGATGATTGCGTTTGACAACATCGGCTGATACTTCAGGATACTTAGCAATCAATTGTCCTAATTGAAAGAAGGTTACCTTGGCGTTGTACTGTTCAGCAATGTCCATAACCTGTGGTGTTGTTTTAGGGTTAGGGCCATCGTCGAAGGTGAATGCGATGTATTTTTTACCGTTGGGTGCAATGCCGTTGTTTGATGTTGTGGGTGGTGTTGGAGCAGGTGTTGGTGGAATGACTTTAGCTTTTAAAGTACCGTAATCTTCTTTTAGGATTTCTTCTAAAGTTTCTTTATCCAAGGTAATGTCACCAACGATGATGGACTCTTCATTCAGGGTTAATAGACCACTGGAGTAATCTTCGATATCATGAAGTTTTAAGTTCTTTTCAGTAATATAATCGGTGAGATCAAATTCTTCATTGGTTTTGGTATCGTATATTTTCTTATAAACATAAGATGTACCAGAATCAATGCTTGATGTGATATAGAAATTTAAGTAACGATCCATGCTCATGGTAGCATTCCAATCGATGACCATTGATTTCTTAATCGGGGATTCTTTACTCAATTCCAATTGTTCCTCAATGACTTTAATGAAGTCTTGATTGATGCCTTCAATATCAGTGAGGGGCTGGTTGATGATGTGATACGCTTTGCCTACTTTTTCAACGCTTTGTTGATTTTCGCCCAGTTCGTAATCTTTGGGAGATACTACTAGCAGTGCCTTATAGTCGTTGTTCTTTTTAATGACAGTATAGGCTACAACACTTGTGATGAGTAGGATAAAGGCAAGAATTATTACTTTTCCTTGTTTGCTTAATTTCATGCTTTATTCCTCTAACTTTCTACAACACTATAATATCACAATAAGAACTTAATGAATTTAAATTATGTTAATAAATGCATTATTTAGTAGGGTTTTGATAAGTTTATTACAAAGGTGTCCTTAAATTGACAAGTTCTTAAGAATTCTTAAATTTATGTCTTGGTTTAATTTGAGTTTGACTTGATGATCTTGAAATCATAGCCTAAGTCTTGATATCAGATGGTATTTGTGGTATATTTATAAATGGCACAGAAGTGCTTTCACACATCATGGATGAATTGGCCCGTGCCCTTAGGGGTTGTCGATTTTTAGAAGTGATGGAGGACTAACGGAAA
>DEPV01000074.1 GCA_002358955.1 Erysipelothrix sp. UBA3383
CGAGATAACATCATCAATACTGTGGATAACATCATCATTGAGAACATCGTAAAACGAAGGTATGAAATAACAACCACCAATTCCCCAATTTTAAGAGACTGTACATCAACAATAAGAATACTTGCTATATAAACTACAATGACTGTTGCAAAGTTAATCGCAGTAAGAAGTGCTGGGTTCATATAAACCATTAAGATATTTGCCCCTACAGATGCCTCATACAAATCATGATTTTCTTTAATAAACCTCTGGTCTTCAAACGGTTCACGTACAAAAGACTTAATCACTCGTATATTAGACAGTGACTCTTGAACCCTTTGGTTCATGCGGTCAACCTTTTCTTGCAACTTAATAAAGCGTGGAAACCCTTGTTTAATAACAAATCCTAAGGCAATGGAGAGTGATAGCACACTCACAAATAAGACTCCTGCTAAGATTGGACTGATTAAATAAGTCAATACAACAGTGGCAACCAAGAATACTGGAGCCCTTACTGCCATACGTAACATCATCATAACCATACGTTGTAAGAAGTTAATGTCATTGGTTAAACGTGTAACCAGTGAAGCCGTCTGAAAACTGGACATATTCTTTAATGAAAATGTCTGCACTTTTGCAAACACATCCGCACGCAAACGCAGTGCAAAGTTATTCGACGCCTCAGATGGGAAATAAAGTCCCATCATCGCTACAACAGCCCCCAAGACTGCCAATACCACCATTTGTAACCCAACTGACTTTACAATCTCAAAGTTTTGTTGCTGAATTCCAACATCAATGATCTTTGCCATCAATTGAATTTGATAGAGCTCCATCAATGCTACAACTGCAACAAATGCAATACCCATCAGGGCAACCCATATCTCTTTTTTAAAATACTTAAACATTACTTTCATCGATTAAAGCTCCTTTCTCTATACCTTCTGTCATCTTTAAAAATAGAGATTCTAAGATGACCTTTTCTTCAGAATCTAACAAGGAAAACATGGACTCATTAATTTTATTGAATTCTTTTTTTAGCTCTGGCATCACTAATTCTGCAGCATCACTAAGATACAACAACTTGATACGCTTATCTTGCTCACTGCTCTCACGCCTTACAAAACCAGCTTGCTCAAGTCTACGTAACGTTACTGATACAGTTTCTTTACTCAGGCTTAAACGTTGTGATAATTGCGCCTGAGACATCCCTGGCTGTTCTGCAAGTGCAAATAAAAAGCGTGGCTGCCCTGTGTATAGACCGTATTGATCTAAACATGCTTGTACCACGATACGATGTGCAATATTCAATTGTCTGTGTAAAACACTCAAATTTTCTTCCATATTACTCCTTTTAGTTAGTCGACCCACTAATTATAACACATCATCACACAGCTTCAAGACAACTTGCCTTTATATAAAAAAAACGCCACTGTTATAGTGACGTAATCTAGATAATTGAGAATCTGAATTAGAATTCAAATCCTGCATCTGTTAATAGTGTTTTAACTGCTTCTGTACTCATATCAACTTCTGGTGTTGTAAGAATAATTGATGTACCGTTTGTTGTTAGTTTTGAGTATAGGTGTGCATCTGGGTTAACTGCTGGTACTACAGTAAAATCAACTGTAATTGTAGCAACTGCTTTTCCATCTTTGTATTCGTATGCAAATGATGATGAGTTATCATCTGATTTGAATGCGCTGAATTGTTTGTAGATGTCTGAGTAGTCTGCTGCAAACTCATCTTCACTCATTTCAACTGAAGTAACTTCTTTAGCTGAAACAACTTTACCGTCTTTTTCAGTTAGAGTTAAATCACTAACCATAGCCCCTTCGTTCAATTTACCATTGATTGATGCTCCATTAGATCCAGCTGAACATGCTGTCACTAAGAATAATGCTGTTAAAACTAATAATATTTTTTTCATTGTCTTGTCCTCCTATAATATTATTACATTGTCATAGATTAGTCTTCAATGTTTTCCTATTTCAGGAAAAAGAGCCATAGTATAAAGTAAAGGCCACCGAGTACTAAAATTAATACGGGCAGAAAAGTAATGAGAGCGGCGATAATGAGCGCACGCGTATCATTCTTTTCCAATTTTACATCTTCAAACTTCTTAGCGATTTCCTCTTCACTAAGTAGTTTCTGATTTCTAAAATTCCTTGGTGTTTTATGTTGTGACATACTATTTTAAGTGACATGCAACAAAGTGGTTTTCACCAACTTTATGCCAGTCTGTATCAGCAACGTCATTTTCTTTAAAGTTTTTAAAGTCATAAACGTCGTTCTCAGCTTCGTATAGATCAAGAGGTTTTGCCTCTCCATCTTTACGTGAGTTGATATCCGTACGTAAGAATGCAGCCATTAAACGTTTTGTATACGGGTGTTTAGCATCGTTGAAGATTGACATAATTGGCGCACTTTCAACAATTTTACCACCATACATAACAATAACATCATCAGCCATTTGACTGATTACCCCTAAGTCATGAGTAATGAATAAGATTGATGTTTCATAGTCATTTTTTAAATCGTTCATTAACTTAAGGATTTCAGCTTGGATGATAACATCCAGCGCTGTTGTGGGCTCATCTGCAATCAGAAGTTTAGGGTTACATGCTAAAGCCATAGCGATCATAACACGTTGACTCATCCCCCCTGATAATTGGTGAGGGTATTGCTTTAATACGTTTTCAGCATTTCCAATCTTAACAGATTCTAACATCTCTTTAGAACGTTGTGCTGCTTGTTTTTTATCCATTCCTTGGTGAAGGATCAATACTTCACTGATTTGTTTTTCCACTGTAAATACAGGGTTTAAACTTGTCATTGGTTCTTGGAAAATCATAGAAATCGCGTTCCCACGAATGCTTCTTAGATCATTTTCTGACATTTCTGAAAGCACTTGACCATCAAAGGTAATGCTTCCATCATAAATCTTTTGGTTGTCTTCAAACAGTTGTAGAATTGACATCGCAGTTTGTGATTTACCAGAACCTGATTCACCAACAATCCCTAATGTACGACCCTTTTCAACTGAGAAACTCACTCCGTTAACAGCTTTTACAAGCCCACGTTTTGTATCAAAGTAAGTATGAAGATTTTTAATTTCTAATAAACTCATTTTAGTTATCCTCCATCTTTACATTGCTTAACAGACGGCATGCTACAAAGTGATCTTTTTCAACTTCATACCAGTCTTTATCTGCTTCACCAGTTTCTTGATAAGTAAAGTCAAATAAATCATTCGGTGTATCTACTAACAGTTTATCAATTTCAGCTTGGTCTGCTTCCATACGAGGAATCGCAGCCAATAGAGCTTTTGTATATGGGTGTTGTGGATTGGTAAAGATAGCTTCAGCAGGTGCTAATTCAACAAGGTTACCAAAGTACATAACACCAATACGGTCACTGATGTAACGAACAACCCCTAAGTCATGAGTAATGAATAGGTATGTTAAGTTGTTTTCTTCTTTTAATTCTTGTAATAAGTTAATAACTTGTGACTGAATGGATACGTCAAGTGCACTTACCGCCTCATCACACACAATAAACTTAGGTTTCATCGCTAACGCACGAGCAATCCCGATACGTTGTCTTTGTCCACCTGAGAATTGGTGAGGGTAACGGTGAATGAATTCTTGTTTTAATCCACATTTATCCATAATATCAACAATATAGTCTGTGTATTCCTGGCTCTTGTTATCTTTGAAAATACCATGAGCAATCAGACCTTCACCAATGATGTTCCCAACTGTAAAACGTGGGTCCAGTGATGAATACGGGTCTTGGAAAATGATTTGTAGATCTTTACGTAAGAAACGCATTTCTGTTTTGTTTAATGATGATAAATCAACACCATCATCAAACTTTGATTCGAACAGTTCAAAGTCTTTATGATCTTTTAAAGATGCTTTCACTGAATTAATTTTATCATTCGCCTCTTGAAGTTCTTTATTACCCGCTTCAATTTTTGCTAATAATTCATTCAGTTTTTTATCGGAAGCATTTTTACGGACTTCAATACGTAAACGCTCGATTTCAATTTGCTTATTAAGGTATGCAACTGCACTTCCTTTAGCATATTTATCCATTAGAAGTTTTGTTACTAGGTTTAAATCATCATGAACTAAAAGTCCACCTGCTAAACGGAAGATATTACCGTATGTATTATCATATTCGATTTTATTCAAACGGTAAGTCTCATTCAGTGCAAGGAATTCTTCCCCTGTTACAGTTTCTAACTTCTTATTAAGATCGCGTAATGCTTTATAGTCTTTAGTTTGGTTGACAAACAGTTTTGGAATTGATTTATAAACATCTTTAACATAAGCGGGCATCATTTCATCTACAGTTTCACCATAGTAAAGGGATACTCCACCAGTTTGTTCATAAAGTTGGATCAGTGTACGTCCAAATGTGGATTTACCACATCCAGACTCACCAACAATACCCAGAGTTTCATTTTCAAAAATAGTAAGCGAAATATCTTTATTTGCCTTTACATATTCCTGTTCTCTTTGGAAAATGCTTGATTTTTTAATTGGAAAGTACTTTTGTAAATTCGTTACTTCCAACAGTACATTTTTTTCTTTCATAATTATTATTTCACTCCTTACTTCTGATTGGATTTTGGATCCATCGCATCACGTAATGCATCACCAATAAAGTTGACAGCTAAAGCTGTTAACATAACGCATAACGCAGGTAGAAGCCATTGCCACCAGTAGTTCTCAATAACTGTAGGGTTACCCGCTCCAGTTAGCATGTTACCCCATGATGGTGAAGGTACTTTAACACCAAATCCTAGGTATGAAAGTCCTGCTTCAGTTAATAGACTTGAAGCATAACCCAGAGTCATGTTTACGATAATAAAGTTGAATACACTTGGTAAGATGTGTTTAAAGATAACACGTGATTCTTTAATTCCAAGTGCACGTGCAGCAAGAACAAAGTCCTTCTCACGTTCTGCTAGGATTTGTCCACGTACTAAACGTGCAATTCCAGGCCATCCAATAACCCCTAGAATAACCATGATCATTCCAAGACGTTGTGCTTGAGTTGCTTCCATTGGAAGGAATGCAGATAGTGTAATTGCTAGCGGAATGAATGGGAATGCACTTACTACCTCAGCAATACGCATGAGTAGGTTATCTAACCATCCACCGTAGAATCCAGCAAACAGACCCACAACAACCCCAATTACAGTTGAGATAATCATCGCAATCGCACCAACTGTTAGAGTGATACGACCACCTTGCAATAGACGTTCTGCAACATCACGACCTAAGTCATCAGATCCTAATAAGAATCCATCATTACCCCATGATGATACTTTGTTGTCTTCAGATACAGCATAAGTTTGGAAATAATCAGAGTAAATAGCTTTATTTGAGCCATTTGCAGCAGATTTTGACATCTCCGTTAATCCGTATTTATTTGAACCCCATGTATAAACAGTTCCCTTATCAGTAACTGCATTGAAGCTTAATTTTGATGCAGCAATATCAACGATTTCTCCATCAAATTCTGGAAGTGCTCTTAACCCTGTATTGCTTGATCCCCAAGTATGAATATTTCCTTGGTCATCAAGTGCCATAGCAGTAGTAGTAGCAACATTTACTTTAACAACATTAATTGATCCATCTGTTAACTCAGTAGGAATGTTTGAAATTTCGTTTCCACGAACTCCAATTGCTTGAATTGTTCCGTCATCTAAAGTAACAATTAAGTTAAATGGTGCAACAGCAACATCAACGACACGTCCTTGGATTTCAGCTGGAATACGGTCGATGTTGTTTGGTAATACAGAACCCCATGTAAATAGGCGACCTGTATCTGAAATCGCAGCTGAATATTGTTGTCCCGCGAAAACTTTGACAATTTTATCAGCTCCCAGATCGTCAATAACATCATATGATAGTTCAGTTTGTCCCATCATCTTGTCTCCAACACCGATAACTTCATTATCTTCAGTTACAGCAAGAACATGTTTGTCTCCTGATGCTAAAGAAATAATTTTTTTACCTTTTGTTTTTTCAACAATTGTATTTACAGGATATTTAGGAATTGGGTTTTTACCCCAGAAGTAAACTTGACCCTCAGAGTCTAAAGCTACAGAGTAAGAAATTCCTGAGCTGATTGTCTGAATGTCTTTTCCTTGTAATTTACTATCTGTTTTTGTATAACCAAAACCTGGTGCTAAGTTTGCAAGCGATGCCTCAAATTGATAAGGATCGTATTTAGCAAATAGTGTAAACCCGAATACTGTAACAAAAATTAAGATGAATGTAATTAAACCAATTACACCAGTCTTATTTGAGAAGAAGTTTTGAACAATTTGTTTTGATGGACTGATAATCATGTCATCATTCGCAATCATTTCCTCTAGTTCTTTATCTCTGTTTCCACCTGGCAGTACTGATCTTTTAAAGAGTGAGCCAATACTTGATAGAAAACCTTTTTTATCATTATTTTTCATAGTCTCTAATATGCCCCCTTAATCCAACTTAACACGTGGATCTACAAACGCATATCCTATGTCCATTATAATATTTGATGCTAATGAGATAACAGCAAACATCATGTTCATTGCTAATACAAGCATAAAGTCACGTCCTGAAACTGCAGAAACAATAACGTTTCCGATTCCATTCCATGAGAAAATTCTTTCGGTAATTGCCGCTCCCCCAAAGAGCCCAACAATTGAACCTGCTAAAATTGTAACAACAGGAATTAGAGCATTTCTAAATGCATGTTGATAGATAATAACTTTGTTTGATAACCCTTTTGCACGAGCTGTACGAATATAATCACTACTTAAAACTTCAATCATTGCGTTACGAACATATCTGATAGTAGTTGCGAAAGATCCGATGGTTAGCGTAATTATAGGTAATGCAGCATAGCTAAACCACTCCGGAATCATAGCAAAACCAGTGGTAGCTCCGGCAATTGGCATACCACCTGTAGGGAAAATCTTCAATTTAATTGCGAAGAAGTAAATTAGGAGAATAGAAATTAGAAGGGTCGGCATGGACATTCCCACTAAAGAAAACACTTGCCAAAACTTATCAAATGCTTTTCCACGGTTCACTGCTGATTTAATACCAACAATAATGGAAACAACAAATGATATCGTTAAAGAAACAAAACTGATGAGAATTGTATTCTTTAGTGGATCGGCAACAACTTGAGCGACCGGCTTGTTCATTGAAGTAGAGATACCTAAATCTCCTTGTAGGGTATTAGATACCCATTTAAAATACTGAATTGGTAACGGTTGGTCTAAGCCTAAACGTTTTTCAATAGCAGCATATGCCTCTTCATATTCAAGAGGGTCCTTAATATCTGGACTGATCATTCCTAAAACTGGATCACCAGGCATCATTTTAACAAGTGAAAACAACATGATAGAAATGATGATTATAACTGGCACCAGTGAGGCCAGTCGTTTTAACATATATTTTAACATTATAAAATCTCCTTTTAACACGATTTTAAGAAGTGCCCAATAGGCACTTCTTAAAAGTAAACATTCTACTGATTAATCGAGATTACTTAAGTGATAAGTATTCGATTGATAATTCCCATCCCATTTCAGGTGTGATTACTTCCATACCTTCTACACGTTGTGTTGCGAAATCGTGGTATAGGTTTGAATATAGAGGTAATGATGGTAATAGATCGTTCCATAGGATTAAGTAATCTACTACTGCATCTGAGTAACCTTGACGGTCTGTTGGGTCTTTACGACGAATTGCCTCAATAGCTGCATCCAATTCTGGGTCTGCAATATCACTCCAGTTTGATCCACGTCCTACGAAGTCTGAGTGGTGACCTGTGTATGGGTCGTAAACTGATGTAAATGAAGTCGCTAAGTTAAATGCGTTGAAGTCATTTTCTTCGCGTCCTTGCATGTATGATCCAAGAGTTGAGAATTCACCTTGCTCAATGTAGTAGTTAACTCCAGCTTCTTTAGCTGTAGGAACAATTGAACTGATGATTAAGTCTGTTACTGAGTTTTCTTCTGAACCAAAGTGTTTAACTAGTAGCTCTTCTTTTGCTGAGTTGTAACGGTAGTAGTTTTCTTCTGATACTTTTGATGCATCAAATGGTGTAACACCGTCAGCTTCGTATTTATAGTCAGTTTGATCTAATAATTCGTTAGCTTTAGCAACGTTAAGAACGTAGTTGTTTAATTCTGATTCAAGAGTGTCTTTGTTCTCTTTGTAGAACCATTGTGATAATCCGTAAGGACCGTTAACTGTTGATCCGAAACCACCAACGATTTTGTCAACGAATTGTTGACGGTCAACTAGGTAACCTAGAGCTTGACGAACTTCTTTAATAGCTGTAGGTCCTTTGTTAGCTTTATAAACGATCATTCCGTAACCGTTACGTGGGTAGTTGTGTAATTGTAATCCAGCTTCTGTAGCTGCATCAATGTTTGGTTTTTCGATTTCACCTGGTGAGATATCTACTTCACCTTTTTCTAGAGCTGCAACAACAACTTTAGATTCTACTAAACGAATAACGATTGTAGGGATAGTAGCTTTTTTACCTTCGAAGTTTCCAGCATACTTATCGTTTAATTTAAGTACTGTTGCGTTGTTTTTGAAACTGTCAAATGTATATGCTCCAGCTGCAACTGAAGGTGCATAACGCTCTTCTTCTGCAACTAATTTAACTGCTGCTGCAAGTTCTGCTGCAGTGTTGTCAAATCCGTTTCCGTCTGCATTGAATTTAGCATCTTTGAACCATACGTGTGTTGGATCAGGTGATCCTACTGCTGAGATTACCTCAAAGTAGTATGGTAAGTTTGCTTTATCAATTGTTACTGAGAATGTTTTCTCATCGATGTATTTAACACCTTCGAACACATCTGTTTCACCCTTTGAGTAAGCATCAAATCCTACAAGGTCACGACCGATTGAAGTTTGTGTAGCAACTTCTCTCCATCCTTGTGAAGCTCCAAATAGAAGTGAAAATACGTAGTCTTTAGCAGTGATTGGTTCACCATCTGACCATACGTTTCCTTCTTTAAGAGTATATGTATATGTTTTGTTTCCTTCACCATCAGTTGTAATATCTAAATTATCAACAAATGTTGGGTTTAACTTATATTCTGAAGTAGCACGATCCACGTAATGTGTATCCCCACCTGCCATAAGTTTAACTGCCCATTGGTCATAAGCGTTTGTACTAAAACCATTTACGAAGTCACCATTTTGCTTCGCTGGTGATGCAACAGTTAGAGTATCATTTGAGCCGCCACCTTTAGATGAACATGCTGTCAATACCATTAGTGCTGCGATTAAAACTAGCAATGTTTTTTTCATAACTTTCTCCTTTTTCCTTACAGATTGTTCGTACTGTATGTAAGTTATTATATAGCAATTGATTTAAATGTCAACTTGATTTTCACAAAAACATCACCATTTCCTGAAAATTGTAACACAAGCCTGAAAATTGTTTCATAAATATGGGTAACCACTTCCATAAAGGCTTAAAATGTGCTACAAATCGCTCAATAATGATGATATCTGATAGTTTCTTATCATTTATAAGCAATATTGTCATTTTTCAATTATTTTTAAAAGGCTTACATATTTCATCAAATAAGAGGAATATGCAGCCTTTTTGAAAACTTTACATTATTATTTCATATTTTACACTATAGTTCATTTGTTAAGGAAATGATCTCATGGATCATTGATCCGATTTCATCGATGGTTGCTAAGATAGCGTTATCGTTTGACATATCCACATTAACATACTGAGCAAGTTCAAGTGGTGACTTTGTTCCACCTAATTGCAACAGCTCAATCCATCGTTGAATATCAAGTGTTCCATCCATGATTTGTTTGCTTGCTAGAGTTGCAATGGTTAGCCCTGCACTATAAGTATATGGATAAAGTCCCATATAGTAGTGTGGTTGGCGCATCCATGTCTTCTCTGCTCCTGGAGTGATTTCTACAGCATCACCCCAGAATGCTTCAAGCACTTCTCGTTTTAAGTTATGGAATACCTGTGCAGACAATGCTTTGCCTTCATCCACATAACGGTATACCTCACGTTGAAACGCGGCTTCAAGTAAATGAGTTACAAAGTTATGGTAGTAAGTACGTGAAATCATTGTAGATAGTACCCATCGTCTAAAGCGTGGCTCTTGTTTTTGTTTCATTAAGTGGTTAGCCATAATCAATTCGTTCATGGTTGATGGTGCTTCAATAAAGTAAGTTGATGCACGAGTACCAAATTGTGATTGAGCTTGACCGGATAGATAGAAGTGTCCTGCATGACCCAACTCATGAGCCATTACAAAGACCTCACGCATCTTCTCAGTCCAGTTAATTAGAATATAAGGATGATTCCCATAAGGTGAGCTACAGAAGGCTCCTGTGGACTTACCAACACTTTGAGGGAAGTCTACCCATCGCTCATCATAAGCACGCTTCACCATCGCTACATAATCATCTCCTAGAATGGATAAACCATCTGCAATATAGTCACGACTCTCTTCAATGGAGATTTCTGGCTCATATTCAAAATCAACAGAAAGTTTTAAATCTTCAAACTTCATCTTATCAATACCGTGAATGTTTTGTAAAAGTCCTGCATACTCACGCATAAATGGTGCTAGATGTTCCATTGCTAAATCAATCTGACGATCATACATATCACGACTTACATTTTGTGAGTGTAATAGGTAGTCGATAACTGAATCATAGCCTCTTGCATCTGCAATTGCTTTCTCTTTAAGAACTTGTGTTTGGTAGATTGCAGCAATGGTCTGCTCATACTTTTTAAGTCCTTCATTGAAATGTTTGTAAGCTGCATGACGAACATCATGGTCTTCATGAAACTCCAATACGTTTTCATAATAAACAAAGCTTAATGGATATGTTTTACCATTGACTTCAAAATCATCAAATTTAAGGTCTGCCAACTTAGCTTTGTTGTAAGTACCATAAGGAGCATTTAGAACCTGTCCTAGTGAGGTTAATAATGCTTCTTGATCTTTCCCTAGATAATAGGGTTGATCTCTAAGTAGGTCATCAATGAATGGCTTCAGCGCCACATCACTTTGAACATCTGTAAGTATGGAACTATCAAGCTCCATTAAATCTGTTCTTAAGAAGTTTAAAGACTTACTAACATTAAGTGTATGATTCTGAACCTTACCCATTCTTAATGAGTTCGCTTCATTACTTTGGTCTGCACTTAAGTGTAGTGATGCATACGTTCCAATTTGTGTTTGTAAAACACTGATTGCATGATAATCATGCAATGCTTTTGTTACTGTACCTGCATCCTTTAATTCATTCTCATAGTTCACAACAAACTGGTCTACTAAAGCCTTTAATTCATCAAGCGCATTATCAAATGCTGCCTCATCCTTAAATAAGCCTGTTAAATCCCATGTTTCTTGTTCATTTAATTCTGATCTTAATTTCATACACTGCCTCCTTGTTTATGAAATACTATATAACAGAATCTAACACAATACAAAGTAATTAACTGAAATAATCGTATGAAAGAAGATTCCATTTTTATAAAACTAATAAAACGACACATATATTTTACAAAGCACTCAATGCACATCAAAATACAGGCCCTAAAAGCATGAAAAATATACCTTGTTCTTCCTTATATATAAGGGCATTAAAAAACCTCTGCTTTTGCAGAGGTTTTAGTTTGTATTAATTAAATATGAATTGGTAATCCAAGTGATAACTCAGATGCATCCATAATTGTTTCAGCAATTGTAGGGTGAGCATGAATTGTTAAAGATAGATCTTCAATATTCATACGTGCTTCTACTGCTAGACCGATTTCAGCGATAACATCACTTGCACCAACTCCAGCAACTTGTCCACCAATTAGAGTACCTGATGCTTTATCAGTTACAAGACGAACAAATCCTTCTGTTTGGTTTAGTGATAGCGCACGCCCGTTAGCTCCAAATGGGAACTTAGAAACTTTAACATCGAAACCTAAGTCACGAGCTTCTTTTTCTGTGTATCCAACGGTTGCTAATTCTGGATCTGTAAAGCATACTGCAGGAATAGCGATGTAGTCAATTACAACATCTTTTCCAGCAATAACTTCTGCTGCGATTTTCGCTTCGTAGCTTGCTTTATGAGCAAGTGCTGCACCAGGTACAACATCCCCGATTGCGAAAATGTGTTTTTGGCTTGTACGGCCTTGGTTATCAACTGTGATTAATCCACGGTCTGTAACATCAATGTTTGCTACTAATAATCCAAGGTCATCAGTGTTTGGACGACGTCCAAC
>DEPV01000061.1 GCA_002358955.1 Erysipelothrix sp. UBA3383
AAATAATATATACACTAAAATAATTAAGGCAAAAAAAAACGACATTTTGAAATGTCGTTTTTCTAATATTATTCAGAATGATCATGAATTGAATCTTTAATATCCTGAACGGTACCCTTAACTTCACCCTTTACAGAATGATAGACACCTTCTGCTTGCAGTTTGCGATCTCCTGTAGCTTTACCGATTTCTTGTTCAAACTTGCCTCTGGCCTTATCTAAAACACCATATCGCTTTAATGTTTCATATACGGCAATTGAACCCAACGCAGTAATTACAAAAGCTGTTGTTTTTTTCATGTTTGAAACCTCCTATATTTAGTATACACCACGATATGACTTTTTTCAGTTGTGATGCTGTGGAAAACTGTGTGAGACTATTGGAATTTTACGACTTGTTAGCATAAATTGACCCATAAGTCGATATTGATAGATACAGGTTATCGCGATACAATAGATATTAGAATAGAAGAGGTTCTTATGAAGAAATTACTAATTGCTTTGCTTTTATTATTGACTTCCTGCAGCCTTAAAAGTGATGCAGAAAAACCATATTTTCTTTTTGTAGCACCCCTAGAAAATCACCCCATCTGGTTAAAAACTAAAGATGGCTTTCTAAGTGCGTGTCAAGACTTTAATATTAACTGCGATTGGAAGGGACCTGAAGTCATTGCTCCTGAAACCATGCGTAACATCATGTATGAAGGCATCTTAAAAGAAGCTGATGGAATTATTACTCAAGGTGTTGTTCCAATGGATGTGATGTTACTGGCTAAGGATGCAAATATTCCTGTAGTCATGGTTGATAGTGATGTTAAGGGAGCTCCCCGTTTATCACTTCTTGTTAAAGACTTTGAAAAACAAGCAGCTTTATTACTGGATGATATCTTCTCCCATTTTCCAGATCAAGATTTAAAAATAGCGATTCAAGTTGCAGAACTTGATTTTAATATTGCTCAAGACCAAATTAGTGCCTTTAAGGATCTATTAGAAACAAAAGAGGGCAATCATGAAATTGTAGCTATCAGTGAATCCAAGTCCGATAGTTTAACATCACGTAATGAGTGGACTAAGCTTCTGCGTAAACATGAAAACATTGATGTGCTTGTTAGTTTTGCTGCAGAGTCTGCCATCGAAGCAGCCTATGTAGTCAAACAAATTGATTATAAAAACCCATTATTGATCTTTGCAGTGGATGAAATGACCGAGACTTTAGATCTTATTGAAAAAGGTGAAATACACGGTACCATCATTACCTCTTTTTATGACTATGGGTATAAGGCAGTAGAAAGTCTTGTCGAACATCTTAAAGATCCTGATAATACGGAAAGCAATGTTGAGCCGGTTAAACTTCAATTGAAATTACGTGATAACCATGAGTAAGACTACAAAACTTGATAAGCAACTGAAAAAAACCACAACACTACCAATCTTTATTATCATTGCTATGTTTATTCTCTTTCTTTCCAGTAACATCTACTTCTTAGGAAGAACACGACAAGCAACTGCTAAAAATGCTTACCTAACGAATTACTACTCTCATATTAAAGATGCAAATGCATATGGAAGACAGTTTATCCATACCGAAAACAGCGAAGATTATGAATTGTATAAAGCAACATACGAACAAGCACTATTAAGTTTAAACAGCATCAAGATGAATACAGATACACAATGGCGCATTGATCAATTGTATACAATGACGGTTAACTTTGATCAAGTGGTTAATAAAACCATCAGTGCATCAAACTCAGGTTTTAAAGACATCTATCAAATGTTGAACTGGACTTATGATACGATTATGGAATCCAAAAACGAATATTTCACATTGTTGACTTCTGAATCCAGCAAGTTACACAATGATTTACGTTTTGCATCCAATATTACTTTTATGTTGGGATTCTTTATCTGTTTGATTGTACTGTATATACTTGGACGTAATTCCCAAAAACAAGCCCGTAAAATTGTAGAACCCATTGAAGCAATTGTCGATAATATTAAAAGTGTACAAATGGGTACTTATGATTACCATTACATTGAATCCAATCTTGAAGAGATTATGTTTCTAGCGGATAATGTGCTGGAAATGTCCGATGCTATTCAAGAGAAAGAAAAGATGGAAAAAGAAAACCATCATTTGATGACCCTATATCTGGAAGAACAAAATAACAACTTGCGATTCCAAGATATGCTCTCACAATCTGAATTGAAACAAATGGAAAATACCTTGAACCCTCATTTTCTATTTAATACTTTAAATATTATCTATAAGACTTCACTGCAAGAAAAGGCCAAACAAACCAGTGAACTTCTAGAAATTACCAGCCAGTACCTAAGATATAATTTAGACTACTCAGAAAACACCAGTAATCTTATCCATGAGGTCTCTGCAGTTAGAGATTATATTGAAATCTTGAAACATCGCTTTGGAAGTAAAGTCCAATTTGAATTGGACATTGCAGATGATTTACCCAACATTGAAATACCAGGAGTCATCATTCAGCCAATCATTGAAAACTCCATAGAATATGCCTTTCGAGAAACTGCAGGTCAGGGTCTGATCAGTCTTAGCATTGACTATAATGATGATCTTATTTCTATTACGGTCAGTGATGATGGTCAAGGTATGGCTGAGGAAAGCATTGATCGCATCATTATGAATGATACGAGTTATTTTAATCGCAGTTCCACATTAAGTTTATACAATATTATGTTCCGTTTAAAAAACCACTTCCAAGATAAGGCACGCTTTTCAATTAACACTTGTCTTGATTGTGGCTTTGAAGTCAGTATTGATATTCAATTAGGAGGTTTATCATGAAACGAATTATGATTGTTGAAGATGAGCATTTAGAACGTGAGTTTATGTTGAATACAGTAAGTGAAGCCGTAGCATCCGATGTCCATGTGCATGCCTATGAAACTGGCGAGCAAGCTTTAGAACAGTTTGCAAAACAACATTATGACATTGCTTTTATTGATGTGAACATGCCAGGTATGAATGGTCTTGAATTGGTTAAAATCTTAAAAGACATCAAACCTGATTTAATTTTCTTTATTGTGACATCTTATAACTACTTTGATTATGCCCTGGAAGCCATGCGTCTTGATGTAACGGATTATCTTTTAAAACCGACCAAACAAGAGACTATAACCAATGCCTTAAATAATATCTATCAATCCGGACAAGATCCAACACCCATCATCCAGCAAGAAGCACTGATTAAAAAACGCAATCAAAAAGACTTAGTATATGCATTACTAATTGAAAAACAAGATTCAACCATACGCATGCTCAGTCGTAAATTAGGCATTGATCTGAAAGGAATTTCTAACATCATCATGCACCAAGATGACGCTCCGGCTTATGAAGCAAACATCCCCAAATCTCAATATTACTTACGATTTGATCATGGCAGTTTATGCATCTATACCTTCTTATACGATTGTACAAATCAAGTTTCAGACTATGGCATCATTGTTTACAGTCAATATCATAACAGCTTAAGCATTGCACTCAATGATTACTTCATCAGCATTCGAAGTGATTTTAACATTGCATCGATTTATGATTATAAGAAATTGGTCGATTACTTCTTTAATACTGACTTTAGCTCAGCATTAAAGATCAACATCATTTCGGAATACATTTCTTTTCAACTCTTTAAGAAATCCGAGAAAGAAATCTATGAGTACATTGAGACTTTACAAGCACAATTTATAACAGCTTGTAATGATAATGGTGT
>DEPV01000024.1 GCA_002358955.1 Erysipelothrix sp. UBA3383
AGAGTGGCATGATACTGTTGGAAGTGATTATCAATTGAAAGAAAACGGTTCTAATATATCAGGTGGACAACGTCAAAGGGTATCCATAGCACGGGAGTTATATTCTGATTATGGGGTTATCTTTATTGATGAACCAAGCGCCAGTTTGGACGATGATAATGCACAAATTATCTATGATACCATTATTGGTCTTGAACAAACGGTCATCTGTGTATCACACCGCCATCTGGATTATTTAAAAGAACACTTTGATCATGTGATTTCATTTGAAGGAGACAAGCATGCCGAAATATAATAAGAAATATTTATTGATGTATGGCCTGATGGCTTTTATCGGTGCTATTATTAATGGTTATCTAACCGTTAATTATGGAACCTTAACGGATTTAGCGATTGCTCAAGATCTCGATGGGATCTATAAACTATCCAGTATTGTATTAGTCACTGCTATGGCTTTAATGGTAAGTGTCTGGACTCAACATCGCAGCCTACGTTTGTTCTTTAAACAATCCATGGTAGAACTGCGTGTCAATTATATTGAACGATTGTTTAAACGACACCGTTTAATGAGTGATGATGCTGTGTATGTGTCCCATCTAAGCAATGATGCGGATCGATTGGAACAACAATACTACATGACCCTTAGTTCACTGGTTGATATTGTTGCAAAGATCAGTGTCTCATTATTCATCTTGGTTAATATATCACCAGCCTTTATCTTTGTATTTTTAATACTGGCACTGATCTTTATGATCCTTGCAAAGAAGACCAGCGATCCGGTTAAGAAACAAGAAAGTGCTAAATCGATTGAATTAGAAAAGTATACATCCTTTGTCCAGGAAACTCTAAACGGGTTTTCAGTGATTAAGAGTCATCAGATTGAGGAAGCAAGGGCTGAGCTTTTTGAAAGCTCAATTGAGGCCTTACGCAAGCAACAATTTCAATTGGAAAAAAAAACAAGTCTTGTAGATGCTTTAAACAGTGCAGTACAAGCATTGATCATTGCAACTTTAGTTGTAGTTGGTTTGTATGCTACCAAACAAGCCGGTATTAGTTTTGGTGGAACGATTGTTGTCTTCTTTCTAGTATCAGATATCCTATGGCCCCTACAACGCATCACTCCACTCATCACACAAATGCACGGTATTAAATCAGTGTTTGAAAGTTATGATAAGGTACTGGATGCACCTGAAGCATCTGGTGAATTAAACGTTGAAGCCTTTCAAGATTTTAATTTCTCAGATGCTACACTGGGCTATGATCAAGCAATATTGACACACGTTAACCTAAGTATTAAGGCCGGTGAAAAGGTTTTGGTAGTAGGTCCTTCAGGTGCTGGTAAGTCGACTGTACTCAAGACGATTCAAAGAGACATCAATGCTCTAGAGGGACATGTTTCATTGAATGGTGAGCCTTTAAATGCCTATGATTTGGATTCCTATTACAGTGTCTTATCCATCGTGGATCAAATTGGTTATATCTTTACGGGTGATGTCCAAGAGAACATCAGCATGCTTGATAATGGACCGGTTCAAAGCTACCTTAAACAGGTGGGCTTGAGTCATTTAGAACCCTCATTCAAGCTGGTAAACAACGGTCGTAATGTATCGGGTGGAGAACGTGCACGATTACTGCTAGCCCGTGCCCTATACTACAATAAGGAACTCATCATCAGTGATGAAATTCTTTCCAGTTTGGATGCTGATATAGCCCGCAGTATTGAACTGGATATGTTAAACAATGCAAAGACGCTTATCAATGTTAGCCACATTGTATTTACTGATAACCTTCCACTTTATGATAAATTCATCATTGTGGATAAAGGAACTGCAAGCATGACTACCGATGCTCAAAAAGTCATTGATCGCATGCTTGAAACCAATGTTCAATTCGCCTAATACTCACTTCTGAAAATACTATGAAACAAACTCATCTTAGTTTACTTTTAATTTACAGGGTGTAGAATAGTAGGTATAGAAAAAGAGGTGCTTTATGTCACAGCAAAAAGATTTACCATTAAGAAGTGAAGTCCTATTGGAAGATACTTGGGACTTAACATTAATGTTTGAAAGTGATGATGCTTGGGAACAGGCATTCCAATCAATTTCACAAGAACTTGAAGAAGTAAAAGTATTTGAAGGGACACTAAGTGGATCTGCAAATGATTTATTAAAAGCATTAAAATTTAGAGACGATTTCTCAGAACGTATGGAAGTATTGTATGTTTATGCACACCTTGCATCTGATTCTGATACCACAAACTCTCACTATCAAGGAATGCAAGCTCGCATTCAAGGGTTCATCGCCCAATACTCTGCAGCATTCTCATTCTTTGATACAGAACTTCTAGCAGCTGATCAATCAGTGATTGAAGGATACTTAAAAGAGAATGAAGCTTTGGAGTTATACGTTCATGAATTTGATCGTTTATTCAAAGCAAGAAAACACATGTTAAGTGCTAAAGAAGAGAAATTACTTGCAAGTGCAGGGGAAGTCTTCTCAGTACCAAGTAATGTCTTTGGTATGTTAAACAATGCCGATATTAAATTCCCATCTATTAAGGATGAGAATGGTAATACCGTTCAACTCTCACATGGCCGTTACGGATTATTCATGGAGAGCAAAGACCGACGTGTTCGTGAAGATGCATTTAAAGGGATTGCAAATACCTATGCAGATATGAAAAACACTTTAGCTGCTACATTGAGTGGTAGTGTTAAAGTTCATAACTTAAACACTCAATTAAGAGGCTATGATTCAGCACGTCATGCTGCTTTATTTGGTAATGATATCGATGTTGAAGTTCACCAATCACTGATTGATGGCATTCACAACAACATCCACTTAATGCATGACTATGTTCAACTGCGTCAAGATGCACTAGGACTTGATGATATTCAAATGTATGATGTTTATGTTCCTATGGTTGAAGATGTTGATCTTAAGTTTACTTATGAAGAAGCTAAAGAAATCATCATCGAAGCTTTATCAGTACTAGGGGATGAGTATGTTAACGTGCTTCAAAAAGCATTTGATAACCGCTGGATCGATATTCGTGAAAACAAAGGAAAACGCTCTGGTGCTTACTCATCAGGAACCTACGCTACAGCGCCATACATCCTGATGAACTGGCAAGAGAACATTGATAACCTATTTACACTGGCGCATGAACTAGGACACTCAGTGCACTCCTACATGACACGTAAATACCAACCGTATGTTTATGGTAACTATTCAATCTTTGTTGCTGAAGTAGCTTCAACAACAA
>DEPV01000063.1 GCA_002358955.1 Erysipelothrix sp. UBA3383
CCTGTTTTGCGAAGTTCTGGGTCACGAGTAAGACGACCCACTAATACTGTACGGTTAACCATTTGTATTCACCTCTATTCTTGTCCATCTAAACGAACAATCATGAAACGAAGAACATCATTGTTGATACGTGTTAAACGATCGAATTCGTTTAGTGCTTTATCATCTGATGTAAAGTTAGTTACNNACTAAAATTGTGCGATTAATCATTAATCTTCACCTCTTTGTTAGATTTTCTCGTCAAGTCTAACGATCATATGACGGATTACATCTCGATTGATGCGTGTCAAACGATCGAATTCATTGATCGCACGCTCATCTGAGGTAAATGTTGTAACGACATAATAACCTTTTGTTATATGATCAATTTCATATGCTAAATCTCGTAAACCCCACTCATCGACGTTGTCGATTGTAGCTCCATTTGATGTTAAGATTTCGTGCAGTCTTGCAATAAGTGCTCCACGTGCTTCTTCATCTAATGATGGTTTAACGATGTACATTAATTCATATTTACGCATTTGTACACCTCCTTTTGGTCTATGGCCCTTAAGGGCAAGGATAAATTTCTATATCCATCCATGATTATAACAAACTCACATAAGAAAGTAAACTAGTTACACCACTAATAAATATTGTAGGATTTCCATTTTTCCTAAGATTCTTTTAATAAAAAGCGAACGTTACGAATGTCCCCTTCAACTACCTTAATTGGTTCATCACTCACACGTGATACAACCTCTGCATCATCGACACATTCTACTCCCGATTGAATGGCCTTTTTATAGCAGTTAATAATGAATGACGTATCATAAGCCTGAGGTGTTTCTAAAATCACCATATCCTTATTATCCACTTCCTTCACTAAAATACCGTCCTGTACACGTCTGACTGAACTGCTCGGTTTATGAGCTAAGACACATGCCTTACGACCTTTAACCCCATCCAGTAAACGATCAATATAATACTGTTTAATCCATGGACGTACCCCATCATGGATTAAGACTAAATCTTCCCCAACTGCAGTCAGTCCGATTAAGACTGATTCCTGACGTGTATTGCCTCCCTTAACGTAGACAATTTTTCCACTCTCACTGGCTCTTACAACCTGACTCATATCAGCAGCACTTGTAACAATTACAATTTGCTGACATTTATCATCGTTCATGAACACAGAAATAGACTGATTCAAAACAGAGTTTGAATCATTAAAAGCAGCATGTGCTTTTGCATATGTTAAACCTTGAGCAGCTTGTTTCCCCGCTGCAACTATCAATACAGAATATTTCATAGCTTCCCTACCTTTTGGATATTTTACCATATTTTAAGACTTCTGTGTACCACTATTATCTTTCTTAAAAGCCTTATTAGAGTAGAAAACCCAAAGCCTTGGCTCTGGGTTAAATGGTGCTTGATATTTCAATC
The DNA here is from genome assembly GCA_002358955.1 of Erysipelothrix sp. UBA3383. Taxonomy (GTDB): domain Bacteria; phylum Bacillota_I; class Bacilli_A; order Erysipelotrichales; family Erysipelotrichaceae; genus Erysipelothrix. Next base: position 1,426 of record DEPV01000063.1, read on the forward strand.
ATTTGCGTATCGGAGTTTGTATATGATTTTCGATATACTAAGGGTTCCCCTTTTTTGCTGCGAATGATCGAGTTAACAACAATGATCGGTGCTCCTAATTTAAGTTCTAAAAGATTGGCATACTTAATGGGTACAAGTTCTGGATTAAAAACATGATGAATGGTACCTAAGCTATTGACAAATTCATTAAAGATACGCCATTTGGCCATATCATTCACTTCCTTATCACTCAGGTTATTACGTTTGATATAAACCTCTTCAACTGCAATGGGATTTTTCCCTTCCAGTTTTAAACGAATCATACGCACTATGGAATCATGCTTTGAAATATTTAAAGCACGCCATACTTCATCACTTGAACTGGTCTTCACATCAAAATAGATCATGCTGTAGTGAATGTCATCATTCATATCTTCCAGTGTGTTTTTATTACGAACATCACGTTCTGCAACAAAGGTTCCACGGTTGGAATCACGATACAGATAACCTTCCTCGACAAGGGCATCCAAAGATTTACGAACCGTCATACGACTCGCCTTATATTCAAGGGCCAAATCACGTTCGCTGGCAATCACACTATGGGCTTCCAGGGTTTCAATTTTTTCAATCAATGCCTCTTTAATTTGAATGTATAGTGGTAATTTCATTGCCCCCTCCGGTCTAGATGCTAGTCTTTAAGAAATGCAAACGGTCGCCATGGTTTGATGTAATCCATCAGGATTGCCTCATTCTCTGGAATGCGTCCGATGACGTTTTTACGACCATCATTTTCCATATCTTTTAATACAATGTGGATCTCACCTTTATAGCGAGAGTAGTTGTCATTTACAATCACAACATCCCCACGTTTTAAATCACGTGTGTTTTCTGGAACTACAGATAGATCCGCATAAGTAACACGTGGCATGGTTGAACGCGCCATGTATTCACTCATATCACCACGTACATGGTGGTAGTGCTCATAAACAATTTTGCTTTCTGACTCTTGCAATTCTTTTTCAAAATCAATCTTAAACGCTAAAATTCCTGGATGAATCTTAGCACATACTGCCAACTCTTCATCCGATGCATACGCATTTGCAATAATTATATCATCAATACCTTGGGTTGCAATTAAATGTCGCATTTGCACATCGATCGGTAAATCACGGTGCATCTCTAAGGTACACAGACCCTCATTAACAGGCCATGGTCCATAGGTCCCATCATTTTGACTGGAAACAAATGCTGCAACTGTTAAATTATTACGACGTACAATCTCATTGCACAGATTAAAGTGTTCTAAGCTTAATCCCGTATGACGTTGTGGATAAAAGTTATGACATGTAATCAGTGTTTCTGGGTTTGGATAATGTGACATGATATCATCAATGGCGCCATCTCCCATACTGGAGTTCAATTCGATCTTTAAATCTTCTTTATTGAATGTCATTTGGCTTACTTGCCCTGCTGAGAATGCAACATCAAGTCGAATCCCTGCAACATTCATGGCTTTAAAGAAACTTAAATCATCATAACTCAATTCGAATTGTTCAAATATATTGGGTGCAACATCCAGAATGACTTCCATATTTAAACTTTGTGCTAAATCTGTAATTTGTCGATATTCTGTAATAACCTCTTCCTGGGTTTTATCGCCCACTGCAAGAAGGTCCATAAAGATTCGTGAGAATCCTGATGCTGCCGCTTTCTTTACATACTCGATATCTTTTTGAATTGGTGAGTGGCCAACATATATGGATATTCCTAATCGTGCCATATTAAACCTCTTTCTAATTGAAAAGATTTTGAATTATTGGTTCAAAATCGCTTCAAGGCGGTCTAAAGTCATCTTTGCCGCTTTATTAATTTTTCGTTTGCTCAAACGTGCCATCACCTTGTGGTTGAGACTGTTTGATTTTTTCTCTGATTCAAATGTTTCAGAATAGATAATGTCAAATGATACCTCATCAAAAGGTGTCAGGACATAATGGATTTTATTAATACCCTGTGCACTGCGAAAAGAAATCTCAATTTCATGCGGTATCTCATACTTTTCAAGTTTTACTTCGACAGTACCTGAATTTCCCAGTTTTGCCGTTAAGTCTTTCTTAAAGTTATTACCAACACGCAAGTTCTCAACAGTCTGTTGTTTGCGTTGATTGGCATTTGCATCTGCCACATAAGATTCTGCTAAAATTGTAAAACACTGATCAATCGATCCTTGGATTCGTCTTTCAAGTTTCATGTTATTTCCTCTTCTTTCCCCATATTAAATAGGCCCCAAGACCACATAATGTACCACCGGTAATAAACATTCCTAAGTGGTTGCTATAGAGTCCTGCCATCATGATGATGAAAGTCCCAATACTGAGTAAAAATAATCCCCATTGTTTCATATTATGCTCCTGTTACATTAAAGTACAGTACCGACCCCGTAGGTGTTGCCTTGATGGTCGCTTTTGCAAGTTTAATTGCTTCTTCTTGGTCTTCAATCGTTGTACTGAATACTAGATTGATACCTGTTTTGCTCTCTAATTTAAATTGTTCTGTTGCTTCCAGAACTTCAATGACGAAGTCTTGCTTCATCGGTATTGCTATTTTAATCATCATTAATTCCCTCTTTTCAAGTCATGAAAGAGGGGCTTTGCCCCTCTTAGTATATCATTTATTCTACTGTATTATCAGTCCTCAATTTTAACTGAGTTTGACAGAAGTACAAAGATTGACCAGATTCCAACACCCACAACTAAGTTGAAGAGTGCTAGTAATACAGCTTTAAATGAGAACCCTGTTGCAAACCATGCGTAAATGATTGGAGGCATAACCCATGGTGTTTCAATGTATACCGGTGGTACCCAACCCCATGATGATACTAAGAATGCAATTACAATCAGTACCGTTGGTACTAAGATCCAAGGAATCATGTACACTGGGTTTAGTACGATTGGTAATCCAAAGACTACAGGTTCGTTAATGTTGAAGACACCCATTGGTGCTGCTAGTTTAGCAAGTGTTTTCTCTTCTTGTTTCTTAGAGAAGATAAACAGAGCAATGATCAGTGCAAAGGTACACCCTGCACCACCCATCCATCCAAACGCATCAAATGATCCACGTGTCCAGAAGTATTTGAATGGTTGTCCTGCTTCTGCAAGAGCCGCATTTTCACGAAGTGCTGTTAAGTAAACACCATCCAATACTGGAGCCAGTACGTTTGTTCCATGAATTCCAAAGAACCATAATACTGAAACACTCATTGTAATGATGATAACTGCTGGTAGACCTTGTGATAATTTCAAGAATGGTGTTTGTACATAAATATTAATTAAGTCACCAATGCTTGAATCAAGGTATGTTGCTGTTAGATAAGCAATTAGAGCCATCGCATACAGAGCAATTACTCCTGGTAAGATTGTTGCGAATGCTCGTGATACTCCTGATGGTACTTCATCAGGTAACTTGATTGT
>DEPV01000033.1 GCA_002358955.1 Erysipelothrix sp. UBA3383
GTACTGGAATTGTACTACCATCATAAAATTGGAAATTACCTTCTCCTTTAATGACGTAGAACAATTCAGTAAAGGGGTGTGAATGCAATGTTGAGTGCCAGTCGGCATCAAATTTAGAACTATCAATATATAAAAGCTTAGATTTATTGACGATATAAGTCATATTTTCGATTCTTTTACGATTTTCCATTGGTTCCTCCAAAAGTAACTTAATTATACACTAATTGAGCAGAGCACATTTTAGCCAACCTTAAAATTTGACTGTTGCATTGAGTTTTCTTTGCTATAATGAATAAGGAGAAATATTAAGCACTTACATGTGCATATCATAAGGAGGCTTTACAAATGAGTAAAAATTCAGTAGTATTCGACGAAGTCATCGCAAGTTTTCAATTTCAAGGGACTTTAAGTAATGATGGCAGTTATGGTAATGGGCATATTAATGATACTTACCTCTTAGACTTTAAAGATGGGGATGTCATTCATAAATATATTTTACAACGTATTAATACTAATATTTTCAAACAACCTGAGGAGGTTATGGAAAATATCGATGCAGTTACTTCATACTTAAGAGAGCAAATCATTGAGCGTGGTGGCGATGTTGATCGAGAAACACTTAACATCATTAAAACTGTTGACGGAAACCTTGGCTATATTGATTCTGAAGGGAACTACTGGAGAGCTTACTTGTTTATCGAGAACTCAATGTCGATTGAATTGATTGAGAATCCAGAACATTTCTATAAGAGTGGTTTAGCATTTGGAGAATTCCAAGCAGCATTAGCGGACTTCCCTGCTGATAAACTGCATGCTACGATTCCAAATTTCCACAATACTGTAGATCGTTTTAGAATCTTTAAAGAAGCAATTGAAAGTAATAAGTCTGGTAGAAAAGACAATGCGCTTGAAGACATTCAATTTGTTTTAGACCGAGAGGCATTTACATCGGTGCTTTGGGATTACAATGCAGAAGGTAAATTACCGCTTAAGGTTACACATAATGATACTAAGATTAATAATGTATTGTTTGATCAAGATACAAAAGAAACCTTATGTGTTATTGATCTTGATACCGTCATGCCTGGTTTCTCATTGGATGATTTCGGAGACTCCATTCGTTCAGGAGCAACAACAGGAGCTGAGGATGAACCTGATTTAACAAAGGTAAACTTCTCTTTAGAGCTGTACAAACGTTTTGCTGAAGGATTCTTAGAAGGGTCAAACAATACCTTAACAGAACTTGAAATCGAATTATTACCAGAAGGTGCAAAAATGATGACCTTTGAGTGTGGTATGCGATTCTTAACAGATTACCTGGATGGGGATGTATACTTCAAAACAGAACGCGATGAGCACAACTTAGATCGTGCCCGTACACAATTTAAATTGGTAAGTGATATGGAAGAGCAATGGGATGCTATGAAACAAGTATCTGCAGACTATATCAAAGTGAATCGCTAATCTTAAAACAATATCATTAATACAATTTATCACAGTGGTGATAGAAGCCATTAAAAGTGGGTCGTTATTCAAATTGAATCTATTGAATACGACCCACTTTTGTATTATGTAGCAATGGCTGATTACTATAATAATGGCATCGCATGCTAATTTTCTAGTTAGAAGTGGGGTCACTCACTCCGATTCATTATTGAAACAATGTTCAGAGTTCGTGAAATACATATGAAATATAATAACGTTATATTTGATAAACAGGAGAATAGCAAGAAAGCACAAGTGATTAACAACATCCATATAGTTAAACGCTTACAATGAGATATAATGAATTTATCACAGAGGAGGATTTTATGAAAAAGATACTTATTACTATGATTGCAGCATTGATGATCCTAGTTGGTTGTGGACAAAAACCAGCTGACTCAAATGTGCTGAAGATTGAAGGAATTGAACCAGGTTACGGAACCGCAGGTTGGGAAGCTGTTATCGCAGCATTCGAAGAAGAAACAGGCTTAGAAGTTGAATACAACTTTACAAAGAATGTTCATGACAGTCTACGTGCACAAATCACAAGTGGTGATGCACCAGATGTTGTTTACCTAGCATTGAACGCAACTGGAAAACTTACAGATACTTTAGTAGCTGAAAAAGGACTTCTAGATATCTCAGATGTATTTAAAGGTAATGTTCTTGGAGAAGACAAAAAAGTTGAAGATAAAATTACTCCAGGATTCTTGCATACTGTTACAACAGATCCATATGCAGATGGAAAAACTTACTTAGCTCCAGTATTCTACTCACCAACAGGACTATTCTATAACGAAACATTCCTAGCTGAAAAAGGCTGGACAGTTCCAACAACTTGGGATGAAATGTTTGAATTAGGCGATAAAGCGAAAGCTGAAGGCATTGCATTATTCACATACCCTACAACAGGATACCTGGATGGATTCATGGCAGCACTTCTAACTCAAGCAGTTGGACAAGAAGACTACACTAAACTTATGAACTACGATGTAGCGACATGGGAAAAAGAGTCAACACAAGAAGCATTCGCATTAGCAGCTAAAGTTGCATCATACATCAGCAATGATACAGTATCGCAAGCTACAGATGCTGACTTTACAAAAAACCAAGGAGCAATCATCCAAGGTAAAGCATTATTCATGCCAAACGGTACATGGGTAGTTGAGGAAATGAAAGACTTCCCAGGAGCAGATAAAATGACTTGGGGATTAACAGCACTACCTGCAGTTACAGAAGGTGGCGTGCGTACAGCAACAACATTTACAGAGCAAGTTTGGGTACCAAAAGATGCTAAGAATGTTAACAACGCTAAGAAATTCATCTCATTCTTATATTCCGATAAAGCAACTGCATTATTCTACGAAAACAGTGGTATTGTACAACCGGCTGAAGGTGCAGAAGACTTGATCAAAGCAGATGATGCAAACAAAGTTTACTACGATATCTTCGCAAACGGAGCAACATCAAGTACAGCTGGATTTGTAGCACGCGAAAAAGTTGAGGGTGTTGAATTAGGAGACATCTTCTACGGTACAATCAACGAAGTTGTAACAGGTGATAAGTCTGGAGACGACTGGTATAACGCAATGGTTGAAGCTATTAAAAAATATCAATAATATTAATATCAATAAAGTATTGAAGATAGATAGCGACGAGGAACTTAACTTCGTCGCTATTTATATAAGGGAGTGGTTTGATGAAAAAAAATAAGCAGAATAAATTTATTATGATGTGTTTAGCACCAGCAATCATCCTAATGGGGATCTTCATGGTGTACCCAACCATCAACATATTCGTTATGTCTCTATTCAGATGGGGAGGAATCTCTTCAAGTAAAGAATTTGTAGGACTTAACAACTTTAAAATTCTATTTAATGATATGAACTTTTTAGGTTCATTTCAAAACACAGTATTACTTATTGTAGTCGTGACCATCGTGACATTCTCATTGGCTATTTTATTTGCAAACTTGTTAGTACGAGAAAATTTAAAAGGGAAGAACTTCTTCCGCGTTATTTTCTATATACCTAACATTTTATCAGTAGCGGTTATTGCAGCTGTATTTACTCAAATTTATGCAGTTGATGAAACAGGGCTACTAAACTCAGTATTGAGATTGTTTAATGGAGAAGCTTTTAAATCAATCCAATTCCTTGGGGATAAAAACATTATTATTTACTCGATTGCCATAGCTATGATTTGGCAAGCGATTGGTTATTATATGGTTATGTATATGGCAAGTATCTCAAGTATTCCTGAACATTTATATGAGGCTGCTAAAATTGAAGGTGCTTCTAAAATCAGGCAATTCTTTATGATTACACTGCCACTGATCTGGTCAAACTTACGTACGACACTGACATTCTTTATCATCTCAACAATTAACATGAGTTTCTTGTTTGTTAAAGTATTGGGTACAGGACCAGGTAACAGTGGGGATGTATTCTTGAGTTACCTCTATCGTCAAGCGTATGATAATGCGACTTATGGATACGGGATGGCAATTGGAGTTATCGTATTCCTATTCTCATTCTTCTTATCGTTTGTAGTTAACCAAGTCACTAAACGTGATGTTATTGAGATGTAAGGGAGATTATGATGAAAAAAATTAAAAATCTATCGGTTGATCAATTAACACGAATATTCTTTTATGTGGCGCTGATCACGCTTGCTGTTTCCATCATTATTCCACTTGCGTGGGTATTCTTTGCATCCTTGAAAACAAATGCGGAATTCTATGGAAGTCCTTGGTCATTACCGACATCATTCTATTGGCAGAACTTTGTTGATGCCTTTGTTGATGCGAAAATGGGTCAGTACTTTGGGACATCCATCATTGTGACAACACTTGCAATTGGAATACTACTTGTAGTAGCAATTCCAGCATCATATGTACTTGCTCGTTTTAACTTTAAATTTAAGAAACAAATCAAAGGTTTGTTTATGGCGGGATTGTTTATTAACGTAAACTACATTGTTATTCCTATTTTCTTAATGTTATTAAGTTGGAATAAAGTATCACAATCTCTATTAAACATGAATCTATTCTTGAATAACCCAGTGGTACTAGCGGTTGTATATGCATCAACTGCATTACCATTTACGATTTATCTTTTATCAGGTTACTTCCAAACCTTACCAACAGCTTTTGAGGAAGCTGCTGCCATTGATGGATGTACTCCATTTCAAACAATGGTTCAAGTTATGATTCCTATGGCAAAGCCAAGTATTGTAACCATCATCTTATTTAACTTCTTATCATTCTGGAATGAGTATATCATTGCTCTAACCTTAATGACAGGAAGTAATAAAACCTTACCTGTAGGATTAGTAAACCTACAAGCTGCTGCACGTGGTGCTGCAACGCCTGGAAAACTGTATGCAGGGATGGTTATTGTAATGTTACCAACATTGATTCTATATATGTTTGTACAGAAAAAACTGACCGAGGGTATGACTCTTGGTGGATTAAAAGACTAGGGAGAGACTAATGACTAAAATTAAAGGTAGGCTTACATTGCCTGGAGATTACGATTTCTATGATGAAACAAAGGAGCTCATGCAACGTTGGGGAGCGGATGCAATTCGTGATAGTGATGGAACTAAGTTAGCGGATGATATCAAGGATCTTGATGCATCAATCTATACTACTTACTTTGTTGCACGAGCGCATAATGATTTTGCAATGCATCATCTGGATGAGTGCCAACAGTTGTATTTAATTTCAGATTACAATTTAGCTCAAGGTGATACTGTAGAAATTGATTATTTAAAAGGGTACTTGGATGAGCAAATTGCTCCTGATTATGATCATGATCCTAAAGAGTGGTGGGAAGTTATCAACCGTACTACAGGTGAAGTATTACCAGTATCCGATTGGTCTGTAGATACTGAGACACACATTGTTACTGTAAAAAATACAGTGCCATTCCATGAATATACAGTTAACTTCTTATCTTATATGATTTGGGATCCAACACAAATGTACAACCACATTACCAATGACTGGGGCGATAAGCCAAAAGATCTTCCATTTGATGTTCGTGGAAAACACTCTAATAAATTCATGAGAGAAACAATGGTTGACTTTATGGAGAATAACCCGAAAACAGATGTTGTACGTTTTACAACTTTCTACTACCACTTTACACTGTTCTTTAATGATGAGCGTAAAGAGAAGTTTGTTGACTGGTTTGGATATGGATCATCTGTGTCTCCAGAAGCAATTCTAGCGTTTGAAGAAGAGTATGGTTACCGTTTACGACCTGAAGATTTCATTCAAAATGGATACTACAACTCAACTTTCTGTATGCCAACTAAAGAGTATTTAGACTATATTGACTTCCAACAACGCTTTGTTGCTGCAGAAGCAAAAGCACTTGTTGATATCGTCCATTCATACGGTAAAGAAGCGATGATGTTCTTAGGGGATAACTGGATTGGTACTGAGCCTTATGGTAAGTACTTCCATACTATTGGAATGGATGCTGTAGTAGGTTCTGTAGGTGGCGGGGCGACACTTCGTGTTATTGGGGATATTCCTCATGTTAAATATACAGAAGGTCGATTCTTACCTTACTTCTTCCCAGATACATTCTTTGA
>DEPV01000028.1:0-1127 GCA_002358955.1 Erysipelothrix sp. UBA3383
ATGCTTAAATTGAAAAAAAAGACCTTGATAAAAGGTCTTTAGTTTTATGATTTAATGGTTTTTAAGAATTCAATACACACACGAGCTGATTGCTCTGAAGCTTTTTCAAGGTATTTATCAAATTGACCCCAGTGATCATCATCTCCTGGAATATCCGAGAGTGAACGAATGACGACACAAGGTACATTATAACTATTAGCCACTTGCATTATTGTGGTAGATTCCATATCGACTGATTGAGCATCTGCAAAATGTTCCATAACACTGTCATAATGTGGTGTTACTTTTGATAAGAATTGGTCTCCTGAAATAATAAGTCCTGAATGATGGACAATATCAAGACGTGATAATACTTCATTAACATTGGATATTAATTTAGCATCACTATAAAAAATATTGGCATCTGTTAAATCTGGGACTTCAGAGAAGAAACGGTCATGAAATGAACCGTGTGTTCCAATGACAATATCGCCAATTGCTTGATTGTCTTGTAACCCTCCTGCACTTCCAAGGTTTAGAATTGCATCAATTTTGTATCGTTCCAAAATTTGTGTCAGTGTCATTGCACTGCTTACTTTCCCAATTCCTGTCAGTGCTACAATAAGTTCTTGCCCATTGTAAGCTGCCTCATATACTGGTGTATCAAATTGTTTCACCTTAACATGAATTTCTACTTTAGACTTGATAGCCTCTAATTCTTGATCCATTGCTGCGAGTATTAAAATCATAAATCTACCTAAATACGTGTTGCTACTATACGTACTTTTTCCCCTTCTGTTTCAATCTGTCCCTCTTTAAGATCATTGAAGATTCTTAGTTTGTAATTTTTAGCTTCTAATAAATCAATTAAAATCTGCGGGTCAAAAACCCACTGTTGAATGGCATCAAAATTACCATCCAAGAAATTTACAATATGCATTAAATAGTCGCCATCACAATTAATTTCATAAGCATAATCAAAATCAGGTAGTGAGCCTTCTTCATAATACCCATCTTCAAATTCTATAAGACGGTATGGATGATGCATATCTAAAATTAAGTGATCGGATAAATTCGATGCAGTTTCAACAAATTGTTTCAAATCATTGTGACTCAAAATATAGTTTAGTGAATCACCAATACACACT
>DEPV01000028.1:1157-9009 GCA_002358955.1 Erysipelothrix sp. UBA3383
AATTTAGAAGGGTATGTAAAATTGCAGAAATCCCCTTCTGTCATTTTACCTTCTAGTTCAGGAAACTTATCCAGTGCCTGTAAGAGCATATCAGGATCTAAATCCACTCCCAGTACATCGTGTGTCTGACTGAGTGTATTGAGTAAATCTCCTGTACCACTGGCCATTTCAATCACTGAACCATCTTTTAAATGGTCTTGAACATAGTGTGTGTATACTTTTAATCCTTCTTCCTGTGTGAAGAGTACATCATAGTACTGCTTCATTTAAGTAATCCTGGTATAACTTCTCTAAGTTATAGTGTTTACGTGCTTCTGTTTCAAAGATATGAATGACAACATCTATCGCGTCAATTAAGATCCAATCAGTATCACGTTGACGTTCTTGTTCTTTGATTTTATATCCAGCTTTAATTAAAGCTGCTTCTAAGTCTTCTGCCAGTGCATTTACTTGTCTGAAGCTTTGTGCATCACATACGACAAAGTAGTCGCATAGAGGGTTTGTATTTCTAAAATCAATGGTAACAAGATCATTTGCTTTCTTGTCTTCTAATGTTTTTGTAACTAAGTCTAATAATTCCATATTATGCCTCTTTCCTATATTTTTCTGCTTCTATTTTTAATAATTTAAATGTTGCATGAAGATCCACCTTTGCCATTTCAATGAAATGTTCAGTTTCAAAGTGTCTTCCACGTTCACACTTATCTGCAACATAGATAAGTTGTGCCACTAAGTCATGTGATTTTCCTTCAACATGATTACGAATGGCTCTTAATACCTTACGATTTCTTACATAATAATGTTTGGATAATACTGCTGCTGCAGCATATGCATGATAAATGGCTTGATGAACATCCTTTTTATCATAATAGATATCATCATACTGCTCTTTTGAGTAATCATGCATCATTGCAACCAGATACATATCCTTTTTTGATACAGGATGTGCTTCTGCAAGTTCTAATGCCAGTTCAGTAACTCGTAAGGTATGTTCATAACGATACTCACTCAAACGTTCTTTCAGTATGGTATTAAGGTATAAACCCTCTTCCATCATGTACTGTAAGATACGTGGATGTGTTGCTGTTTGCAGTCCTTTACGAATATTGGTTGATGATACATCCATAATATCTCCAAGTACTACCGGATAGTCATGATCTTCTTGATGGCGATCATAAACAATAAACTGAACCAGTGAATTTAACTTTTCAAATTCATACCATTTATGCAGCGACTCAATCTGATCATCCCCGATTAACCACTCAAACTGGTAATCAGGATATTTCTTGATCAATGCTTCTACAGTATTGATGGAGTATGAAGGACTGGGTAATTCATTTTCAATCGTACACACCTTCATTGATGATTCTTTTTTGATCATCATCTCAATCATTGTAACACGATTCTTAAAGTCACTGGAACTATCTTTAAAGGGACTGATTAAAGTCGGTATGAACCACAGTTCAAAAGCGCTTCTTTGTTTAAGCGCCTTTTTTGCCATATTTAAATGTCCATAATGAATGGGGTCAAAACTGCCCCCAAACAAGATTATGGTTTTCATTATACGCGGATGCGTCCTTTTGGATTATCGCGGTAGAATAAAATAACACGTCCAATTGAAGATACAACCTCACATGAGAATTGTTCTGTAATTGCATCAATCACTTCTTGAACAGTTGTTTCTGAAGCTTTTTGAATTCCTACTTTTACTAGGTTATGGACGTTTAGAGAAATTTCAAAACTCTCTAATACGGTTTCTGTAATTCCGTTTTTACCAATAAAAACCAGTGTTGGTTCTGAATGTGATAAAGAACGTAATTTTTTCTTTTGATCTTTTGTTAACATTAAATTAATGCCTTTCTATACACTGCTTCTGCAGTTTTATCTAATTTTGTTTCAATGAGTCGACATTCACCTTGAATGTTAATAAATCCAACATCAAAGATTTCAATATCGATATCTTTTTCATGGTGTGGCCATTTACGGTTACGATACTCAGGATTCTCAATCATAAATTCATGATCTAATTCTAAGTTAGCATCCATACGCTCAGGCTTCACACGTTTAAGTCCAAATGGAAGGTATGATACCACATTCACAGTTTTAACAGGGTCAATCGTTAGAGCACCTAAGTTCCCTAAGATCAGTGTCTGTTTTTCATACAACTGGAATACTTGTGGCTTGATTGTTTTATGCGGTGATAATTGAACCAATGTAAAATCATTAAACTTATGGGTTAATTCAGTCTCTGTACTTAATCCTGGAGTATCATAAACTTCAAGATCATCACTAATAATCTTCACAACATCAGCAGTTGTACTTGCAACTGGAGATACTGAAAGATCCTCTTTACCTAGATAAGCATTCAATACTGAACTCTTACCCGCATTCACACATCCCACAAAGGCACACGGTGCATCTTCTAAGTAAGGTGTTAGTGCTTGTAGTGATTTTGGTTTTAGAGCTGATGCAAAGATAATATCGCTCAATGCAATATCTTCACCTTTAAGCTGACGCATGATGTTTTGTTTTAACTTCCCATCAGACACCGCTTGAGTCAGTAAGTCTCGTTTGTTTACAAGTAATACAACACTCTTATTACGTAATGAACGTAATAAACCACTGTGTAAACTTTGATTTAAGTGCATGATATCCAAGACCCAAATAATGTGTCCTTTAAACCCTTGGATAAATTCAAGCGTAGACCCATCATCGACTTGAGCTTTTACACGTTTAAAATCACGATAATGTCTTAATCTAAAGCAAGACTGACAATAATCATGATCCATTGATAATGCATATCCACGTTCATCTTTATTTTGGATCTGTAATGGTGATCCACACCCTAAACATTGTTTCATAAACCGACCTCTTTTGGCTTCTTTTGCTGTGTTATTGTACCATAGATTGAACTTAAAACGAACTATATCGATAATATTTACAGAACGTTCATATCAGCTTTAATACAATTAGTGTATAAATATTATCTTGATTTCATTAAATCATAAGAAACCCCAACTCGTTAAGTTGGGGTTAATGGTGGTTTAGAAATTTTTAGCATGATTGGTTTGAAGTAAATCTAGTAATAGATCTCTAACTACAGGTTGCACTACGTAAATTGTGTCAATACCAGTTTCCAATTGTTCAAGGGTGGTATTATCACGATATCCTTCAATATACACAACTTGATTTTTATAAAGGTAATAATCATTGCTTATGTATTTTGATCCATCTTGAATGTTTGACATTGTTGAGAACAAATACTTACCCTCTTGATTAAGGTCTTCATTAAAATTTGTAATTGGGAAACTGACAGATTGAATTTTACTCATCTCAAAGAATTCTTGAATTACAGAACTATCATGTTCAAGATTGTACTCGTTCATTTCAAGGTCTTTAATCGATAGTGTTGTTGGACCATCTGTTTTAGCATTCATTTCTATAAATCGATTAGTTCCAGTGAAGTACTCTTTACCTTCTTCAACCTTTAATGCAATACCGTAATCACTATAGAGTGAATCATTGATGGCATAAGTTCGATTATTAACAGTAGTTACTCGATAATTGTTGGTTATCTCAGTAAATTCAAATGTATCGCGATCAAACTGAAGTGTTTTTATACTTTGACCCGCGTTAATTTCATAAAAATTACGATGTTCTGTACTTACAAATATCTCTGTATCTTTACTCAATATATCTCTGTATAAAGAATTGATATAGAACAGTGTTTTCGAATGTCCAATTTGAACAATTGTATCTCCTGTATAGACTAGAAAGTCTCGATTACCATTAAGTGTAACAATATCGTCCGTACCCATCTTTTTTGAGATAATCATTTTATTTATGAAAGCCATTGGACTGTACTGATTAACAAATAAGAATACCTGTAGTAAAGCAAAGATCAAAATAACATTTATGATTAATTTGGTTTTTCGTTTCATATTAGTTTGTCCCTTTCTCTGCCTTAACTACTTTGTTGTTTATTGTAATCTCAACAGTATCAATAATATCGATGTTTCCATTGATTTTAAGCGTTAGATTATTATTAGCATGGGTGAAATCAATGATTTCAAAATCATAATCTTTCCCGTTGATGCTAACATTTTGGACTAATTCAGGTTTAAACACAGAACTGTAGTTTCCTTGATAGACAGACATAAAGATTAAGTTTTCTTCATCTGAATCTGAAAGACCGATCGCACGTAAAGTATACATAGAACCCTTATCATAGACTGAACGTGATACCAGCGCAGGCTGTGAATCTAGACCTAATCTAACAACCTGTGTTTCAGTTGGATTGCCTTGCATATGTTTATAGTATTTAACTCCTGTAGCTGCGATAAACACCACCAATATAGCAATAATAACATTGCTTACCATCCAAGCATAACCAATCCAGGGTTTGTAGACATCATTAAGTGACTCTCCTATTTCTTGCGGGTCACCCATAAAATCTTGAATCTCTTCTGTATCATAAAACTCTTGAGCATCTTCAATATGATCATAAAGTTCTTTCTTTATTTCTTTATGGTCTACTTTTGACTGAATATGCCTGCATACTTCCTTAACATAATCATCCTTGGAATAGTGTGTTGAGCTCATAATCCACTACCTTTCCAACTGACTTTGAAAACAGTTCCCAGGTTTCTTTATCTTCTTTAAGTTGTAAAGACCCTTTATCTGTAATGCTGTAATACTTACGTGGTTTCCCAGCACTACCCTGTTTTTGATAAGACTTCAGGTATCCTGCGACTTCTAAACGATGAAGAATTGGATAAAGACTTCCTTCTTTCATATCGAAAATATCATCACTGCGGCGTTTGATTTCTTGAATAATTTCAAATCCATAACGATCCTGTTCTGCAATGAGTGCTAAAAGCATCATTTGAGCACCAGATCGTAACCATGCTGATTGTGTTGTCATTTGAACATCCTCCTATACATAGTGTATCTATGTATAAAGTATACCTAGACACTCTATGTTTGTCAACAATAGTTATTCAAGGATAAGAAAAACCTGGAATATGATACATTCCAGGTTTTAATTAATAGATTATTTTAGATATCTAGTTTCAATGATTCAACTTTACTTGTTTTTGGTTCTTTAGGTTTAGATACCTTCGGCACTTCAACACGATCTTGAACAATCACAACACCACTCTCATCTGTAATTGTAGAGAATGCTTGATCAGGTCCCATGATGGTAACATCTTTAATATTGATAACATGCATCTTCTCATTATAAAGACTCATGATATCTTGGATGTTTCCTGAAGTCATTGCCATAACATAGTTAGGATTGGACTTCACTTCGCGCATCATTGATAAACCTTGTGTTGCTCGGTTTGATACTTGAAGATCAACTGACTTCATGCGTTTAAACTGATACTTATGAGACATGAAGATCACTTCACTTTGGTCTTTTAGGACTAGTGATGCAGCAACTTCATCCCCATCTTTCAGGCGCATTGCGATAACACCCTTACCACGAACACCAATTGGATTGATCTCATCCAGTGGCATACGTAAGTAACGACCTTGTTTAGAAGTCATGATGATATCATCACCATCTGCTGCAATATGTGCTCCAATTAGAGATGCTTCTTTATTCAGAGTCATAATGTCATACATACGGTTCATACGTTTTACTTCAAGATCTGGTATGAGAGTTTTCTTAATCATTCCATCACTTGATGTGGTTACGATGTAACGGTATGTATCAAAGTCTTTGATCACAAAGGCACAGATCAGTGATTCATTGGGTTCAAACTTAACGTATTGATTTAAGTGAGATCCCACATCACGCCATCTCGCTTCCTCAATATCATGAACTAGGACCACTCCATAGCGTCCTTGGTCGGATACATAGACTAGGTAGTCTGTAGTTTCAACTTCAGCACTGAAGATTGGCATATCATCTTCACGAAGTGCAATAACATCCTTTTGGCTTGATCCATAAGATCTCATGCTTACTTTCTTCAAGTAACCGCCCTTACTTACAGTCACCATCACATCTTCCTTACTCATTAGAGATAGAACATCAACCTCTAGGTCTGATATCTCATCTTCAATGATGGAACGACGCTCTGTTGGGAAATGTTCAATGATTTCATTAAACTCTTCAACCATTAAGTAATTTAACATCACTTTATTATTAATCACCTGGTCAAGATAATCTAAATCATTTGCAAGTTGAGCAAACTCTTCTCTAAGTGCATGAATATCAGTAGAAGATAAACGGTAAAGTTGCATATCAACAATTGCAGTTGCCTGCTCTTGTGAGAAATCAAACTCAGCCATTAAGTTATCACGTGAACTTGCACGGTTTGTAGAGGCACGAATCACACGGATGATGTCATCCATAATGCTTGATGCCTTCATTAACCCTTCAAGAATATGAATGCGTTTTGATTTTTGTGCATGTCTGTATTTCGAACGGTTTAGAACTACTTCTGATCTAAATTCTAAATAAGCATCCAGTACATCTGTAATGGAACATACTTTAGGTCTTTGATTCACAATCGCAACCATATTCGCATTATAGTAAACCTGTAATTCTGTATGTTTGTAGTAAAGGTTTAATATGGATTGAGCATCCGCATCACGTTTACAATCAATTACAATACGTAATCCATTACGGTCAGACTCATCACGCACATCCATAACATCTCCAAAACCTTCAGATGCTTTAGTAAAGCGTAATTCATCAATCTTACGAACCACATTAGATTTAATAACCTCATATGGAAGTTCTGTAATGATAATTTGTTTCAATGATTTATTTTGTACAATCTCAGCTTTCGCTTGAACTACAACACGACCTCGTCCTGTTGACAGAATATCTTTAATACCCTGTTTTGACTGGATCGTAGCACCTGTAGGAAAATCAGGTCCCTTAATAATCTCCATGATATCTTCTACTGAAGATTCTGGATTATGTAATCTAAAGATACTTGCTTTAACCACTTCATTTAAGTTAAATGGTGGGATGTTTGTCGCATACCCTGCAGCAATCCCGGTACTCCCGTTAATTAATAGGTTCGGAAAACGTGCTGGTAGTACTGAGGGCTCTGTTGTCATATCATCAAAGTTGAGTACAAAGGGTACGACTTCCTCATCGATATTATCAAGAAGTCGATGTGATAACTTTGAAATACGCGCCTCGGTATAACGCATCGCAGCAGCCGGGTCATCATCAATCGACCCATTATTCCCCTGCATATCAATTAAAGGCATGTTCATCTTCCACGGTTGTGATAAACGTACCATCGCATCATAAACTGAGATATCACCATGAGGGTGATAGTTACCAATAACAAGACCCACAGTCTTAGCAGATTTACGGTATGGTTTATCAAAGAAGTTTTTATCATGATACATCGCATACAGAATACGACGTTGTACCGGTTTTAAGCCATCACGCACATCGGGTAATGCACGTTCTTGAATGATATATTTAGAATAACGTCCGAAACGTTCTCCAACAATATCTTCCAGAGGCATTTTTACAATTGCATCATGACTCATAGTGTTCCTCCTCTAATGTAAATTGAACGTTTTGTTCAATCCAATCACGTCTTACATCAACTTTATCGCCCATCAATACAGATACACGACGGTCCGCTGCCAGTAAGTCATCCACTTGAACTTGAATCAGTGATCGTTTCTCAGGATCCATAGTCGTTTCCCATAACTGATCCGCGTTCATCTCACCCAGTCCTTTATAACGTTGTAATTCTAATTTACCATATTTGTCTCTAAGTTCTTGCAACTCATCCTCAGTATAAGCATAGGATTCATGTTTCCCTGATTTTACTTTATATAAAGGTGGTTGTGCAATATAAACATATCC
>DEPV01000025.1:0-3208 GCA_002358955.1 Erysipelothrix sp. UBA3383
GTTGTATGGACGCTGTGTGCGACGATTCTACAAGTATCACTTGGGATATTCTTAGCAGTTGTTGTTCATCAAAAAGATGTAAAATTTAAGAAGCTCATTCGTACAATTTTAATTCTTCCTTGGGCAGTTCCTGGTTTCGTAACAATCTTAATTTTTGCGGGAATGTTCAATGACACATTCGGGGTAATTAATACCACGATCTTGCCGATGCTTGGTCTGAGTGCTAAGCCCTGGATGACGAATCATAATTATACTCGGGTTGCGCTTGTTCTAATTCAAGGATGGCTTGCTTTCCCTTATATCTTCATCGTGACGACTGGTGTTCTTCAGTCGATTCCAGATGACTTATATGAAGCAGCTGTAATTGATGGCGCGAGTGCTTTCAGAAAGTTTAAAGATATTACACTCCCTTTAATCTTGATGTCGATAGCACCGATTTTAATTACTCAATTTACGTTTAACTTCAATAACTTTAATATCATTTATCTCTTTAACGGTGGTGGTCCAGCAGTTCCTGGTTCCAGTGCGGGTGGTACTGATATTCTAGTGTCATGGATCTATAAATTAACGATGCAATCCAGTCAGTACTCATTGGCTGCTGCACTCACAATTCTATTATCAGTCTTTGTAATTGGAATTGCTTTATGGCAGTTCAAAAAGACCAGTTCTTTCAAGGAGGCTAAAAAATGAAATCCAAAACTAAAAAGTCGTTTAGACTAACATTTACTTACCTCCTTTTATTCTTTATGTGTACAATCATTATCTATCCACTCATTTGGACTGTTGCCGCTAGCTTCAGCCCGGGTAATAGTTTAATGACGACAAGCTTGATTCCTAAGAACGCTACATTCAATCACTATTTAGAATTGTTTGCAGGGAAGCCAAGTCTTCAATATGTACAATGGTTTATGAACTCATTGAAAATCAGTATCTTTACAATGATCCTTACATGTGCAAGTGTTCTGTTTACAGGATATGCTTTCTCTCGATTCCGTTTCAAAGGAAGACAGAATGGTTTGACACTCTTTCTATTACTACAAATGATTCCTCAGTTCTCTGCTTTGATTGCTATTTTTATTCTAGCTCAAATCTTGGGGATGATGAACAGTCACTGGTTGTTGATTATCATTTATACTGGGGGTCAAATTCCAATGAATACATATCTCATGAAGGGGTATATGGATTCAATTTCAATGGAGCTCGATGAGAGTGCGAAAATCGATGGAGCAACATCGACTGAAATATTATTTAAAGTAATTGCGCCACTATCGCGTCCAATGCTTGCGGTAGTTGCGATGAATGGCTTTACAGGTCCTTTAGGAGACTTTGTGCTCTCTTCTGTAATTCTAAGAGATCCGTCCTCTTATACATTACCTATTGGTTTATACAACCTTGTGAACGATGTTATGGGTGGGAGTTATACAACATTCGCAGCGGGAGCAATCCTAATCAGTATTCCGATTGTGATTGTGTTTGTACTCCTACAGAAAAACTTTGTCACAGGTCTTACAGCAGGGGGTATCAAAGGATAGTATGTCAAAAGAACATATTACAAATGTATTTGAAACACAGTTCCACAAAAAATCATCACGTCAATTCTTTACACCGGGTCGCATTAACCTTATTGGAGAACACATCGATTACAGCGGTGGTAATGTTCTCCCGTGTGCGATTACATTCGGTACTTATGCAGCTGTATCCCTGAGAGAGGATCGCCTAATTCGTTTGTACTCAGATAACTTTCCTGAAATTGGTATTCTGGAGTTTGATATAGACTCACTTGAATATCGTGAGGAAGATGACTGGACTAATTATGTTAAGGGTGTGATTCATGTCATGGCTCTTGCGGGCCATAACATGAATAGCGGACTTGATATTGCTTACTTTGGAAATATTCCCAATGGAAGTGGTTTATCGAGCTCTGCTTCACTGGAAGTACTCACAGCGTTCATTCTTCGTGAGATCAATCATTTTGACTTGGATATGATTGATCTAGTTAAGTTCTCCCAACAAGCGGAGAATGAATTTGTGGGTGTGAATTGTGGTATCATGGATCAGTTTTCAGTAGGGATGGGTAAAAAGGATACCGCAATGTATCTAAACACATCAACACTTGAATTCGATTATGTACCTGTGGTCTTGGGTGATCATTCAATTGTGATTATGAACACCAATAAGAAGCGTGGTCTTGTTGACTCGGCCTATAATAAACGCCGAGAAGAAGGAGACCAAGCGCGCTCAATTCTTCAGGGAGTTGAGTTCAAAGATAACTTATGTGATTATGATTACGAATTCTTAATGACACATAAAGAATTATTTGAAGATGATATTATCTTTAAAAGAGCACGACATAGTATTTCTGAAAATGAACGTGTCCTTAAAGCAAATCAAGTGTTGAAGCTAAATGACATTGTGTCCTTTGGTCAACTCATGAATGAAAGCCATAGTTCACTACGCGATGATTATGAAGTAACAGGACTTGAACTTGATACAATTGTTGAGGCCGCATGGAATCAAGAAGGTGTATTGGGTGCTCGTGTTACAGGTGCGGGCTTTGGTGGATGTGCGATCGCAATCGTTCAAAACGATCAGATAGATGCATTTACAGAGGCTGTATCTCAATCATATTTAGAGAAAATCGGTTACAAAGCTGATTTCTATGTAGCGAGTATTGGAACGGGTTCAATCGAACTTTAATCTAACCAGGGTCAATTGACTCTGGTTTTTAATATCCGTAGTATCTACTCACCTGATATTTGTTATAATAGACGCAGTAGGAGGTAATTAATATATGAAAGCAAAAGTAATTTATTGGACGGGGTCCGGTAATACACAAATGATGGCAGATTCAATCTTTGAGGCATTGGAAGATGCAGGTTTAGAAACAGAAATACATTACGTGAGTGATGTGAGTGCAGAGGATGTAAAAGATGCGGATATGCTCTTTTTAGGATGTCCTTCAATGAGTGGTGAAGATGTTGAAGAATATGAGTTTAGACCGTTCTTTGATGATCTGAAACCATATCTCGATGGAAAGCCTGTTGTTATGTTTGGATCGTATGATTGGGGCGACGGGGAATGGATGGACTCATGGAAAGAAGAAATGGCTGAAACAGGGGCAATCATTAAGGATACGTATATATTCCAATGGGAACCCAGCGATGAAACGCTTAAAGAAGTGTACGAAAAAGTGAAGGTTCTTGTTGCG
>DEPV01000025.1:3236-4366 GCA_002358955.1 Erysipelothrix sp. UBA3383
AATTTACATTGAATGAAATTCTTTTCATTTTATGTAACATTTGTGTTGACATATTTCATTTACAGTGTATAATCTAATTATAGATAGTCAATCTATCTAATAATACTTGTCCTTGAACCATTTAATCAAACACCATTTCCTCAAAAAACTTCAAATTTACTATTATCATAGTATTTCCTCCAAAGTTTGATTAAATGCTCTTCTCCTAAAAAAACACATCTCTCCCGATGTGTTTTTTGTTTGCTTTAATGTATAATAATAGGAGCGAGGTAAAAACTATGAAAGTTATGTATCCTGGATCTTTTGATCCAATCACAATTGGTCACATTGATTTGATCGAACGATGCTCATCCATGTTCGATGAAGTTGTTGTCGCAATCTTAATGAATGATGAAAAAGATGGCACCTTCAATATTGAAGAAAGAAAAGCAATGATTGAATCATCCATTGCTCATCTTCCAAATGTTACTGTTGAAACAGGGGACGGATTAACTGTTGATCTAGCTCACAAGCTTGATTGCAAGGTTCTAGTTCGTGGAATACGAGCAGTCATGGACTATGAGTATGAACTTCAACATGCAACGTCTAATCGCGTTCTAAGACCTGAGGTAGAGACACTATTCTTAGTAGCGTCACCTAAATACTCTTATATCTCTTCATCCGTTGCCAGAACAATCGCAAGCTATGGTGGAGATTTGAGTGGCTTTGTACCTGATGCAGTCGCTAAGGTATTGTACGAGAAATATAATATAAAAAAATAAGTGCTCAATGAGCACTTTGTCATGCGGGTGTAGCTCAGTGGATAGAGCAAGTGCCTCCTAAGCACTAGGTCGTAAGTTCGATTCTCACCACTCGCGCCATCAATAAATCAACCCACTTTTCAGTGGGTTTTCTTTTGTTCGATGGGCATGTTGCCTAGCCGATGGGTTGAAAGAAACCCTACCACCTCACTAATGATTTCGGAAGGTAAGCTGTAAGCAAGGGCATTGTTGGCGACAACTCTGTCTGAAGGAAGCCGATGGCGGTATATTGGAGCGAAGCGCGAGCGAACCAGTGTTGGCGGATAAGAGGGATGATTTTGCGTAAAGTGAAGATGTCCAATAAGTGGTGAACTCTTATACGTTATGATG
>DEPV01000122.1 GCA_002358955.1 Erysipelothrix sp. UBA3383
AAGATCAACCCTTGTAGACTGATTGGCTGCTGATGAAATATCATGTTTTAGCCAGTGGTTCAAAAGGGAACAGCTGTGTGATTCAATCGGGTGATATTACCTTATTGATTGATTGTGGCATGACTCAAAAATACTTGAAAGCCAGTTTTTTAGAGTTGAATATTAATTATGAGGCTTTAAATGGCTTGCTGATTACCCATGATCACTCAGATCATACAAAGCAATTGAGGATGTTTCGTAATTTAGACATCTATTCGCCAAGTGAAATAGATTTTGAATACACCCATGTTGAGCCTTATGAAGCTTTTAGCATTGGACATCTATTAATTACGCCATTAAAAACATCCCACGATGCAGATGCATCAGTAGGTTATGTTATTTATGATGGCCAAACCAAACTTATTTACATCACGGATACAGGTTATATCCGTGAGCAGGATTATGAATTACTTTATGATGCACACCATTATGTCTTAGAAAGTAATCATGACCCATCTTTATTAATGAAAACAAATCGCCCTTATTATCTGAAGCAACGCATTCTTTCAGATTCTGGGCACCTCTCAAATGACAAAGCAGGACATGCACTTTCTCAACTGGTAACCAGTAATACAAGGAGCATTACTCTTGCACATATGAGTCTAGAAGCAAATACTGAAGCTATAGCACTCAAAACCGTCATGGATTACCTGGATCGCATTGACACGACTCGTGTTTTAATTCAGGTAGCAAAACAGTTTGAAATTGTAAGCGGAGGAAATCTCAATGAAAGAGAATAAAAAACAAACATTACTATTAGTTATTATCGCAGGTTTATTACTATCTAACCTTTATGTATCCCATCTATTAACCAAAAAAGATAACAGTCCAACGGTCCAAGAACCAGGAACTACGGAGACTGTTACTAAAGGAGTTATGGACATATCATCAGATATTACAGAACTGGTAGAGAAAACACAAAATAAAGTTGTATCTGTACTGAACATGCAAAATGGACAAAATATTGGTTCAGGATCGGGAGTTGTCTATAAAAATGAAAATGGACGTCTGCTGATCGTTACCAACCATCACGTTATTGATGGTGGAACCAGTCAAATTGTAAGATTTTATGATGGTCAAGAAGTTGAAGCTACTGTACTTGGTAGTGATCAATATACAGACCTAGCACTTCTTGAAGTAAAAGGGGACTATGATATTGAACCGTTTGCACTGGGTGATTCTACAAAAACTAAAGTTGGAGAATTTGTCATTGCAATTGGTAGTCCACTGGGTGTTGAGTTTGAAAACTCAGTAACATATGGAATTATCTCAGGTGTTAACCGTTTGGTCTCAGTATCAACTGACAATAATGGAAAATCTGATTGGGATATGTTAGTACTTCAAACTGATGCAGCAATTAACCCAGGTAACTCTGGTGGTGCACTGGTAAATATGGCAGGGGAACTTGTTGGTATTAACTCCTTGAAATTAGCATCAAACAATGTTGAAGGGATGGGGTTCTCAATTCCTGTAAGTGAAATGATTCCAATCATTCAACAACTGGAAGAAACTGGTAAAGTTGCTTACCCTATCATTGGTGTTTCAATGATTTCCATTGAAGATCTAAGTGAGTATTCTCGACGTCAATATGGTATTGCAGATAATGTTACTCACGGAATCTTGGTGGTTGAAGTGACTGACGGTAGTCCTGCACAAAATGCACAGATGAAATCAGGTGATGTGATTACAGAATATGAGGGTGAAACCGTCAAGACCTTTAAAGATTTTAGAAAGAAACTATATGGTAACCGTCCTGGTGATAAAGTGACCCTGAAGGTCAACCGAGCAGGTACCGATATGAATATAGATGTTATTTTAGGTGATTAAGATTCTTGCGATTGGTCGCATTAAAGAAAAGTCGATGGTGGATTTGATTGGTGAATTCACCAAACGCATGAAACCCATTCATCAACTTGAGATTGTTGAGCTTGCTAATTCAAACAAACCCGACCATGAGACTGCATCCATTATAGAGGATGAGAGCAAACGAATCATGGATAAAATCACGCCTAAAGATTACGTTATACTTTTAGATCTAAAGGGGAAGGATTTATCCTCCCCTGCAATGTCAGAATTCTTAATGGACAAACTTGATAAAAGTTTGCCGGTGGTCTTTATAATAGGTGGATCACACGGTGTTTCAGATGAAGTGAGAAATCGCTGCAATTATATGTGGAAACTCTCAAATCTAACAATGCCTCATCAATTTGTAAGGGTTTTACTGGTAGAACAGATATATCGTATGTTTATGATTAGAAATAAGCACCCTTATCACAAGTAATGCTTAAAATGATTGAATTGTTTTGACAAATGTTATAGAATAAAGTAGAAAAGTAGGAGGTACTACCATGAAAGAAGTTACAGTAACAGTTATTGATCCAGTAGGATTACACGCAAGACCAGCAACAGTAGCAGTAAACGCAGCAAGCAAATTTAAAAGTGAAATCAAAATCGCTTATAAAGGAAAAGCTGTAAACATGAAATCAATTATGGGTGTTATGTCATTAGGAATTCCAACACAGTCAGAAATCGTTATTTCTGCTGAAGGTGAAGACCAAGACGACGCAGTAGCAACAATCGTTGATGTTCTAAAAACACAAAAAGTAATTGGATAATTTATAATAAATGTAGAAGCGAAGTCTTCTACTTTTTTTTAGGAGGACACTATGCAGTTAGAGAATTGGGAACAACTGGCTTTAAAAGATGATTTTGTTAAAAGTCAGATGGAATCTTTAAGTGAGGAAGCGTTTAAAGATTCTTTTTATAAATCTTTAGAATTTGGAACGGCAGGGATGCGCGGGCTTTTGGGAGTGGGGCCCAACCGCATGAATATCTACACCGTTGCTAAAGCCAGCTTAGGATTTGGTAAATATTTAGTAGAGACTTTTGAAGGTTTTGAGAAACGCATTGCAATTGCATATGATAATCGTCATATGTCTTTAGAATTTGCAAAGGTGAGTGCACAGATTATATCCACAATGGGGATTGAATCATTCATCTTTGAACAGCCAAGACCTACACCGGAGTTATCGTTTGCGGTAGCACATAAAGAATGCATTGGTGGTATTGTGATTACAGCTTCACATAACCCCAAAGAATATAATGGCTTTAAAGTCTATGATGAAACAGGGTGTCAACTTGTTGATCATAAAATTGCGCGAGTGATTGAATTGATTCAAGAACATGAGGATGAAACCACGATTGATTTACAAAGCGGTAATGCTGATTTAGTACATTGGATTGATGCTTCTTTTGATACTGTATATAAAGATGCAGTTAAGAAGATTCAACTGCGTGAGGATGAGGATAAAACAGTTAAGATTGTTTTCTCTTCACAACATGGAACAGCATTCCCAATCATGCCAGATTTATTTGAAGAGTGCGGGTATCAGGTCAGTGTTGTGGAAGAGCAAACTGCTTACGATCCTGATTTTAGTAATACTAAAACACCTAATCCTGAAGAAAAAGCAAGTTTTGATTTAGCGCTAGAATATGCTCAACGTGAAGATGCGGATATTATTTTATCTTGTGATCCTGATGCTGATCGCATGGGAATTGTAGTTAAACATAATGATGACTACATCTACCTAACGGGAAATCAAGGAGGATCTGTGCTTCAAGAATATCTGTATTCAAGTCTTATTGAAAAAAACAGAATGCCTAAGAATCCAGTGATGTACAACACTGTTGTAACATCAGACTTAGGAGAGAAGATTGCGCGTTCTTACCATGTCGATGTTGAAAAAACCTTAACTGGTTTTAAATATATCGGTGAGAAGATTCATCAAGCAAAAGTGAATGGTGGAAAAACATTTGTCTTTGGTTATGAAGAAAGCTACGGTTATTTAATCAGTGATATTGCACGCGATAAAGATGCCATTCAAGCATGTCTATTATTAGCTGAAGCTGCAAATTACTACAAATCAAAAGGTCAGACATTAGTTGATGTCTTGAATGATTTGTACGCTCGTTTTGGAGCACACCATGAAGAAACCATTGCCTATTCATTTGAAGGTGCGGCAGGACTTCAAAAAATTCAAGATGTTTTAAAAGTCTTTAGAGAATCTGAAGTCAGCAGCATTGCAGGTATTGATGTAGCATACTTTGATGATTACTTAAATAGTGTTCGAAGTACTGGAGAAGCACTAGATTTTCCACAATCAAATGTTCTTAAATATGTACTGAATGATGGATCATGGATTGCAATACGACCATCGGGTACTGAACCAAAACTTAAAATCTACTACTGTGTTGTAGCAGATTCATTACAAGAAGCACAAACAAAGTTCGAAACAATTCACAAAGATGTAGAATTGCGTGCAGGCTTATAAATTATAATTGGTCAATTTAAACATAAAAACCGTGAGAAGAAGGCTTATGAAAATAAATACCATAAGCGCTTGAAAAGGCTTGTGTATACGCTTTCAATATGATATATTATTGCTGTCATAGATTTACCTTCTTTTCTAGTAAAGGGTGCCTCCATCGGGCACTCTTTCTTTTTGACTGGAGAGCTGGTCAGTTGACCATTGAAATTAAGATTCAAATACAGTATTGTATAAGTAGTTAACTTGGAGGTTACGAATGAAAAAAATTGATTTACAAGCCGTAGATACACTACGCGTATTATCAGCAGATATGGTGCAAGCAGCAAATTCTGGTCACCCAGGAATGCCTCTTGGAGCAGCACCGATAGCGTATACATTGTGGGCAAACCACATGAATTTTGATGCTAAAGACACACAATGGATTAATAGAGACCGCTTTATTTTATCCGCTGGTCATGCATCGGCTTTACAATATTCTTTATTACACCTATTTGGTTTTGATTTAGGGATTGAAGATATTAAACAATTTAGACAATGGGGTTCAAGAACACCAGGTCACCCTGAGTATGGACATACAGCAGGTGTAGAAGCAACAACAGGACCATTGGGTGCTGGTTTAACCAACGCCGTAGGTATGGCAATGGCTCAAGAGCACATTGCAGCGAAATATAACAAAGATGGTTTCAATCTTGTAGATAACTTTACATACGTTCTATCAGGAGATGGATGTATGATGGAAGGGATCACTTCTGAAGCATCATCACTAGCTGGTACTTTAGGATTGGGCCGTTTAATCGTGATTTATGATTCAAACCAAATCACAATTGAAGGACGTACTGACATTGCATTCAATGAAGATGTGCGTAAACGTTATGAAGCTTATGGGTTTGAAACATTCTTAGTTGAAGATGGTAATGATATGGAAGCTATCGACTTAGCTATTGCAAAAGCGAAATCAAACTTATCACAACCTTCATTCATTGAAGTTAAAACAAAAATCGGATTTGGATCACACGTTGAAGATTCAAGTGCAGCACATGGTGCACCACTTGGAGCAGATAATGTTGTAGCAATGAAAGAAGCGATGGGATACCCATCATTAGAACCTTTCTATGTTGATCCTAAAGTTCAAGATCACTTTAACGATCTCAGTAATACAGCAGCTCAAGCGCACGCAGAGTGGAAAACAATGTTTGCAGCTTATGCAGAAGCTTACCCAGAATTAGCAGCACAGTGGGAAAAAGACTTCACTGATATTACATTGGAAGAATTACTGGAAGACAAATCATTATTTGAATTTGAAGATAAAGCTGTGGCAACACGTAGCTTATCAGGAATGGTGATCAACCGTCTTAAAGATAAATACACAAACTTATTTGGAGGGTCAGCTGACTTAGCAACTTCAAATATGACATACATGAATGATGAAACATCATTTGCTAAAGATAACTATGCAGGACGTAACATCCACTTTGGTGTTCGTGAGCATGCAATGGCAGGAGTGGGTAATGGAATTATGTTATACGGTGGTTTAAAATCATACGTAGCGACATTCTTTGTATTCTCTGACTTCTTAAAACCAATGGCACG